>NZ_LZSZ01000023.1:0-147846 GCF_001665645.1 Mycobacterium sp. 852002-30065_SCH5024008
GATGTGTATAAGAGACACGCCCCGGAGCCCGCACCGGCCCCAGCTCCCGCACCCGCCCCGGAGCCCGGTCCGACCCCGGAGCCACCCGGTTGACACCCGGCATGTGGATCGGCTGGCTCGAGTTCGACGTCTTACTCGGCGACGTCCGGTCGCTAAAGCAGAAACGGTCGGTGATCCGCCCCGTCGTCGCCGAGCTACGGCGCAAATTCAGCGTGTCGGCGGCCGAGACCGGTTCACATGAGCTCTACCGGCGCGCGGGCATCGGTCTGGCCACGGTGTCCGCCGATCGGAGCCACGCGGTCGACGTCCTGGATGCGGCCGAACGGCTGGTGGCCGCGCACCCAGAGTTCGAGCTGCTGTCGGTGCGGCGCGGCCTGCAGCGCAGCGACGACTAGGGCAAAGCTCAGCCGTTGGCGACGACCCGCCGCGCCCGGCTACGCCGCGCTTGCGATCGCCGCTAGCCGTCGCGGCCCTCGCGTTTGCGTCCCAACGGCGCGGGGGCGACGACGCCGGGCGCCAGGCGTCGCGTGAAGACCAGGAATGCGGTGTGCCCGCGCATGGAGTGCTGCGGCCGAACGGCCAGGCCGACCACGTTCCAGCCGCGCTGCAGCGTTTCCCACGACCGCGGCTCGGTCCAGCACTGCTGGGCTCGCAAAGCCTCCACGACGCGCGACAGTTGGGTCACGGTCGCCACGTAGATCATCAGTACGCCGCCGGGGATCAGCAGGCGGGACACCGCGTCGAGAACCTCCCACGGCGCGAGCATGTCGAGCACCGCCCGGTCGAAGGAGCCGTCGGGCCGATCGGAGTCGACGAGGTCGGTGACGATCAGCTCCCAGTTTTCCGGCGGCTGGCCATAGAACACCGAGACGTTGCGACGGGCGTGCTCGGCGTGATCGGCGCGCTGTTCGTAGGAGACCACCCGCCCCTCGGGCCCGACCGCGCGCAGCAGCGAGCAGGTCAGCGCCCCCGATCCGGCCCCCGCCTCCAGCACGCGGGCGCCCGGGAAGATGTCGCCCTCGTGCACGATCTGCGCCGCGTCCTTCGGGTAGATGACCTGCGGCCCGCGGGGCATCGACATGATGTAGTCGACCAGCAGCGGGCGCAGCACCAAGAAGGGCGCCCCGTTGCTGGATTTGACCACGCTGCCCTGCTCCAACCCGATCAGCGCATCGTGGGCGATCGAGCCGCGATGGGTATGGAACTCGGCGCCCGGCGTTAGCGACATCGTGTAGTGCCGGCCCTTGGCGTCGGTGAGTTGGACGCGTTCCCCGACGGTGAACGGGCCGGTTGCGGACACGCCGTCTAGCGTGCCAGCCGACTCGCCGCGGGCGGTGCTCGGGGTTGTCGGCACCCGGTTCTACGCTGCGCTCATGATCGACCAGCCGCTGACACGCACGCGGCCGGCTGCGAAACCGGCGCTCTCCCCGTCGCGGGCGGCCGACTTCAAGCAGTGCCCGCTGCTGTACCGGTTCCGGGCGATCGACCGGTTGCCCGAGGCGCCGTCGGCCGCACAGCTGCGCGGCTCGGTGGTGCACGCGGCCCTGCAGCAGCTCTACGGCCTGCCCGCCGCCCAGCGCGGCCCCGACACCGCGTTGTCACTGGTCGAGCCGGCCTGGGAGCAGGTGATCGCCGCGGCGCCCGACCTGGCCGGCGAGTTCGATCCCGCGCAGCGCGGCCAACTGCTCGCCGAGGCCCGTGCGCTGCTCTCCGGCTATTACCGGCTCGAGGACCCGACCCGCTTCGACCCGCACCGCTGCGAAGAGCGCGTGGAGGTCGAGCTCGCCGACGGCACGCTGCTGCGCGGGTTCATCGATCGGATCGACGTCGCCGCCACCGGCGAGCTGCGGGTGGTCGACTATAAGACCGGCAAGGCGCCGCCGGCCGCGCGGGCCCTGGCCGAATTCAAGGCGATGTTCCAGATGAAGTTCTACGCGGTTGCCCTGTTGCGCACCCGCGGCGTGCCCCCCACCCGGCTGCGGCTCATCTACCTCGCCGACGGCCAAGTGCTGGACTACTCGCCCGACCACGACGAGTTGCTGCGTTTTGAGAAGACCCTGATTGCGATCTGGCGTGCGATCCAATCCGCCGGGCAGACGGGCGATTTCCGTCCCAGCCAGTCGCGGTTGTGTGACTGGTGCCCCCACCAGCAGCACTGCCCGCTGTTCGGCGGAACGCCGCCGACTTATCCGGGATGGCCGGAATACACAGCGGCACAAGAGGTTTCGCATCAAGCCGAGCCGACGGCATGACCGACCGTTCACCCAAGAATGTGACGAGGGTCTCTGGGGCGTAACCGCCGACTAACCGGCTCACCGCTAGTGGGGTATGCTGTTGACAACGTTGGCGCCGAAAGGCTTGCCAGCACGTCGTGATCGATTCGTTATTTCCTCTCAGATCCCCGCGGGGCGCCGAGTCCGAGATGACCAGGTGCGCACCGCACAGCCTCGAGTCGCGGCGATCGATGTTGCCAGACGGGCAATCTCGCTACCACCGATGCTTAGGGACAATGAAATATGCTTGAAGACAAAACTTTTGCTCACCTCGGCGTGAGCCAGCCGTTGGTTGACGCGCTCGCTAAGGGCGGCGCTCACCGGCCGTTTCCCATCCAGATCGAGACCTTGCCGGATACGCTTGCCGGCCGTGATGTGTTGGGCCGCGGCAAGACCGGCAGCGGCAAGACGCTCGCGTTCTCGATCCCGCTGGTAAGCCGACTCGATGCCGGTAATCGGCGGCCGGGCCGGCCGACCGGGCTGGTGTTGGCCCCCACCCGTGAACTGGCGACCCAGATCGCCGCGACCATCGAACCGCTTGCCGCGGTTCGGCGCCTGCGCGTGGTCACGATCTTCGGCGGGGTGCCGCAGCACAGACAAGTCGCGGCGCTGAAGTCCGGGGTCGACATCGTCGTCGCCTGCCCGGGCCGCCTGGAAGACCTGATGAAGCAACGCGTCATCGATCTGAGCGCGGTGCAGGTCACCGTCATCGATGAGGCCGACCACCTCGCCGATCTCGGCTTCCTGCCCACCGTTACCCGTATCTTGGCGGCCACCCCCGCGACCGGCCAGCGGCTGCTCTTCTCGGCCACGCTGGACGCCGCGGTCGACATCCTGGTGAAGCGATTCCTCACCAGTCCGGTGACACACTCGGTCGCGGACCCGGCGTCGCTGACCCCTGCGATGACACATCACCTCTTCTGTGTCGATGGCCCGCAAGCCAAGAAGGACTTGGTACACCGGTTGGCCGCGGGAGACTCGCGGCGAATCCTGTTCATGCGGACCAAGCACCAGGCCCGCAAGCTGGCCCGCCAACTCACGCAGTCGGGTATCGCGTCGGTGGAGTTGCACGGCAACCTTTCCCAAGCCGTGCGCGACCGGAACTTGGCGGCGTTCGCGGCCGGACACGCGCGAGTCCTCGTCGCAACCGATATCGCCGCCCGCGGCGTGCATGTCGACAACGTCGACCTGGTGGTCCATGTCGACCCGCCAGCGGAGCACAAGGCTTACCTGCATCGATCCGGCCGCACAGCCCGCGCCGGCGCCTCCGGTGACGTGGTCACCATCGCGCTGCCCGAACAACGCCGTGACACCGAATCGATGATGCGCAAGGCGGCCATTCGCGCCGTTCCCCAACAGGTCTCGGCGGCCTCCCCCGTCATCCACGCCTTGGCCGGCGAAGCCGCGCCCCGCAAGGTCGTCGCGCCCGCCTCAGCCCCGACCCGCCGGCCCGGGCCGACCGCGGTTGCCGGCCACGGTCCGGCCGCCGCGCGTAGCAGGCGACGCCGTTCCCGTCGCCCCGCCACGGCGTCGCGGTAGAGGGCGACTTACTCGACGGTGGCGACCCGTCCCCCAGCTCCGCGGGGGGGACCCCCAGCGCCCGGTTACGCCGCGCTTGCGATCGCCACTAGTCCGATAGCGGTGTCATCTCCTGCAGCATGGTGGGAATGAGCTCGCTGACGGTGGGATGGATGTGCATGGTGCGCGCCAGCGTGGTGTAGGGCGCTTTGGCCGACATCACGTCCAGGATTTCGTGAACGGCCTCGTCGCCGCCGACGCCGAAGATGGCCGCTCCCAGGATCTCCCGGGTTTCGGCATCGACCACGACCTTCATAAAGCCTTGCGTCTCACCCTTTTCCACCGCCCGGCCGACCCTGGTCATCGGCCGCTTACCGACGAGCGCCTTGCGGCCCGACGCGCGGACCTGGTCGACGGTCATGCCGGCCCGCCCTAGCGGTGGGTCGATATAGAGCGCATAGGTGGTGATGCGGTCGCTGACCCGGCGCGGGTCGTCATCGAGCAGGTTGGCGGCGACGATCTCGAAATCGTTGTAGGAGGTATGGGTGAACGCCCCCTTGCCATTGCAGTCGCCCATCGCCCAGATGTGGTCGACGTTGGTCTTGAGCTGATCGTCGACGACGATGTAGCCGCGGGCGTCCGTTCGCACACCCGCCACCTCAAGCCCCAGGTCGTCCGTGTTGGGTCGCCGGCCGACGGCCAGCAACAGGTGGCTTCCGGCAATGGGATCCGCACCGACACGAGGTGTGAGCTCAAAACCGTTGCCGGTCTTGGTGATCCGCACGTCGTCAGCGCCGACGATGACGTCGATGCCCTCGCCCTCCAGGATGGCCCGGACGGCGGCGGACACGTCCTCGTCTTCGCGGGACGCCAGGCGCGAACCCCTCTCGACGACGGTCACCGGGGCCCCGAACCGCCGGTACATCTGCGCGAACTCGAGCGCGATGTAGCTGCCGCCGAGGATGACGAGATGCGTTGGCAGCGTGTCGAGTTCGAGGATGGAGACGTTGGTGAGGAACTCGATGTCGGACAGGCCCGGGATGTCCGGGACCACCGCGCGGCCACCGACGTTGAGGAAGATCCGGTCGGCGTGCAGCACGTCTTGCCCATTTTGCGAGTCCACACGCAATGTGTGCGGATCCTCGAAACGGGCGTGCCCGCGAAAGACGGTGCAACCGTCCATGCCCGCCAGCCAGTCCTCGACGCCCTTGCGGTCGCCCAGCATGATGTCGTCTTTGCGCGCCTTGACCTTGGCCATGTCGACGCTGACCGGTCCGGTAGAAACCCCGAAGTCCCCACCGCGCCGCGCGAGGTGGGCGGCGTACGCGCTGGCCACCAGCGTCTTCGTCGGGATGCATCCGGTGTTGACGCAGGTGCCGCCGACGAGTTTGCGCTCCACCAGCGCGACGCGCTGCCCCGCCGCCGTCAGTCGCCCCGCCAGCGGTGGGCCGGCCTGTCCGGCGCCGACGATGATGGCGTCGAAATGCTCTGTCACTTAACCGCCGTGAGCAGGTACTCCGTCAGCACGTGACCGGTCGCCGCAGCGATGGCAAACCCACCCAAGATCGCGACGGCGTCCTCGAGCAGCGCGATGGGCAAGTCCTTGCCGGCCACGGCGGCGAGACGTTTGCGCGCCTGATAGCCGCCTAGGGTGCCGAGCACCGCGCCGATGACGCCGGCCCCGAGCGCGGTATAGGTCCAGTGCGGCCATGCGCCCAGCACCGCGCCCGCCAACCCGCCCATGATGATCCGGGCGGCGAAGATCGGCGGCGCCGTGCGGGCCGGCGTCTTGGGCAGCTTGTCGTTCACGAGTTCGCCGATGGCGAGAACGGTGAACACAATCGCCGTGATGATGTTGGCCATCCAGGCCGCCCACGTGCCGTGCAAGTCGATCCAACCCAAAAACGCGGCCCAGGCAACGACGGCGGGAGCCGTCAGCGAGCGCAACCCGGCGACGACACCGATCAACAGAGCCAGCAGCAGAATAAGCGCGTGTGTCACGAAGACCCTCCTGAGGGAACGAACAGCCCGGCAACGGTCAGGGATGACGGCCCATGGGGGTGACACGGGCGAAACAGCCCTAGGCGGACGCTAACACAGCCACGGTCACCGCACCCGTTCGATCAGAAGCGGCAGAACCTGATGTCGGAAGCCAGAATCGCCTTGGCGCCGATGGCGGCCAGCTCGTCCATGATCTCGTTGACGCCCCGACGCGGCACCAGCGCACGGATGGCGACCCAGTCCGGATCGGCGAGCGGCGCGATCGTGGGTGACTCCAGTCCGGGCGTGATGGCCGTAGCCTTCTCCAGGACGGAACGCGGGCAGTCGTAGTCAAGCATCAGGTACTGCTGGCCGAACACCACACCCTGGATCCGCGCCACCAGCTGATCGCGCGCCGCCCGTGTCCCGTTCTGGCCGTCCGGGTCGGCGCCCTCGATCAGCACCGCCTCCGAATCGCACAGCGGGTCGCCGAATGCCACCAGGTCGTGCAGGCTCAGGGTGCGCCCCGAGCCGACCACGTCGGCGATAGCGTCGGCCACGCCGAGTTGTACCGAAATCTCCACCGCACCGTCGAGCCTGATGACGGTGGCCTCAATGCCCCGCTCGGCCAAGTCTTTTCGGACCAGATTCGGGTAGGCGGTGGCGATCCGCTTGCCGGCCAGATCGGCCGTCGTCCAGTCCCGCCCGGCCGGCCCGGCATACCGAAAACTCGACGACCCGAAGCCCAACGCCAGGCGTTCGTGCACCGGCGCGTCCGAGTCGCGGACCAGATCCCGTCCGGTGATGCCGAAGTCCAGCTGCCCCGAACCCACATAGATCGCAATGTCTTTGGGGCGCAGGAAGAAGAACTCGACCTGATTGACCGGGTCGATGACGGTGAGATCTTTGGAGTCGGTGCGACGCCGGTAGCCCGCCTCCGCGAGAATCTCGCTGGCCGGCTCGCTCAGCGTGCCCTTGTTGGGAACCGCGACCCGTAGCACGCTCACAGCTTCCGGTAGACGTCGTCGAGGGACAGGCCACGCGCGATCATGAGCACCTGCGTCCAGTACAGCAATTGGCTGATCTCCTCGGCCAGCGCGTCGTCGGGTTCGTGTTCGGCCGCCAGCCACACCTCGCCGGCCTCCTCGAGGATCTTTTTGCCCAGCCCGTGGATGCCGCCGTCCAGTGCGGCGACCGTGGCGCTGCCGGGCGGCCGGGTGCGGGCACGCTCCCCCAGTTCGGCGAACAGGTCCTCGAAGGTCTTCACGGCCAGCGATTGTTTCACGCGGCGCCGAGCAAAGTCACCTCGGTTTCGCCGGGGGCGACGATTCGGGCTCCCGGTCAGTCGAATCCGGCGAGCGTGATCCGCAGCGCATCTTCCAATTGCGCATGGAAAGGCGGGCTGGCGACGATGTCCGAGGTTAGCCACCCATCGAGGACGAATTGCACTGTGGCCAAACTCGTGTGGACCAACAACGCGGGCCGGATGTCAACCATCGCATCGACGCCCATCCGCTGTGCGACCTGCTCGATCAGGTTGGCGTGGTCGGTTTCGCTGACCAATACGGATTTGCTCAAGAGGTGAGGCGCGGTCGCGACGGCGTGACGCCACGGGTCGAGGTCGTCAACTTCGCTGACGTCCCTGGCGTGCGTGACGAACAGCTGAATCAGCGCTTCCACCGGCGACTCGTGTGCCGGCCGCGCGCTGTAGGAGCCGACGATCTCGGCGGCCGCCTCCCGGACCGGGTCGACCAGCAGGCCCTCCTTGGTGGGCGCGTACCGGAAGTAGGTGCTGATGGATATCCCGGCGGCCGCGGCGATGTCCTCCGTCGTCACCGCCTCGAAGCCCCGCTCGGCGAAGAGCCGGTGCGCGGTCTGCTGAATCTGGGAGAGCAGCGCGGCACGGCGTCGGTCCCGCAGCGAGCCGGTGTTTGCTGAGGGCATGCCATCACCTTCGTCAATCCGACATTCCAACCCCATGGTGTCGTCCCGCGACGAACTAAGATGAGTGACTCTACACTATTGAAAGTCCCTATCAAGTAGGCTAATGTGATGCGGCACACACCGATGAACTGCAGAATCTTGGGCTCTGTTGACACTATTTTAATAACAATGGGCGTCAATGGCACCCGAAGTCGTCTGCTCGGCACTCAGGAATTCAACGGGTGGGAAGAGAGCCGATGGAAGCGGTAACTGGCACGCGATGACCCCTGCCATAAGTTTGCTGGCCGGACCCCAGCTCGGGCCGTTATGACGACACAACTCGATGGAGTCGCCGCCGTTCGGGACTGGTCGGTCGGATACGTCAAACGCCACCCGATCGCCTCGCTGACGACGGTCGGCGAACAGTTCGTTCTGGGTGTGCGCACCGTTCAATACTTCTTCTTCGACCTGATGACCGGGCGATTCCAATGGCAGGAGTTCGTCCGTCAGGGCGCGTTCATGGCCGGCACCGCCGTATTGCCGACGATCCTGGTGTCGCTGCCCATCAGCGTCACCCTCTCCATCCAGTTCGCGCTGCTCGCCGGCCAGGTCGGGGCCACGTCGCTGGCCGGAGCGGCCAGCGGGCTCGCGGTCATCCGGCAGGGGGCGTCGCTGGTGGCCGCGGTGCTGATGGCATCGGCCGTCGGGTCGGCGATCACCGCCGACCTGGGTTCGCGCACGATGCGCGAAGAAACCGACGCGATGGAGGTGATGGGCGTCTCGGTGATCCGCCGTCTGGTGGTCCCCCGCCTCGCCGCGGCCGTGATGATCGGTGTGGCCCTCACCGGCGTCGTGTGCTTCGCGGGATTCTTGGCGAGCTACATGTTCAACGTGTATTTCCAGAACGGGGCACCGGGCAGCTTCGTTTCGACATTCGCGTCGTTCGCGACGACCGACGACATGATCTTGGCGCTGGTGAAGGCGATCGTGTTCGGCGCGATCGTGGCCATCGTGTCGAGCCAAAAAGGCTTGTCCACCAAGGGCGGACCAACGGGCGTCGCGAACTCGGTGAACGCGGCGGTCGTCGAGGCGATCCTGCTGCTGATGATCGTCAACGTCGCCATCAGCCAGCTTTACATCATGTTGTCGCCCAGGACGGGGCTGTGACGTGACGGCCTCCGCTTATCAACCGCTTGCACCGATTTCGGTCCCGCTCGTAAGGCTCTACCGCAGGGGCAAAGTACCGATCATCCGGCTCGGCCATTTGTTGGTCTTCTTCGTCCGGGCGCTGGTCGCCGTGCCGCTTGCCCTACGCCAGTACCGGGGCGAGTTCTTGCGGCTGCTGTCGAACATCACCTGGGGCAACGGCTCGATCGTGGTGGGTGGCGGCACCGCCGGCGTGGCCGTCGTCCTCGGCACGACCGTCGGTGCGCTCGTCGGCATCGAGGGCTACAACTTCCTGGATCTGCTCGGACTCGGTCCCGCCACCGGGTTCGTCTCCTCGCTGGTCAACACCCGCGAGCTGGCTCCTCTGATGGCATCGCTCGCCTTCGCCATGCAAGGCGGCTGCCGCTTCACCGCCCAGCTGGGATCCATGCGCATCGCCGAGGAAATCGACGCGATGGAATCGATTGCGATCCGCCCGATCCCCTACCTGGTGACGACCCGGCTGATCGCTTCGGTGGTGGCGATCGTTCCGCTCTACGCCGCGTGCCTGGCGATCGGCTACCTGAGCACCCAAATAGTGGTGGGGATCGGCAGTGGCGGCTCGACCGGTTCCTATCTGCACTACTTCACGCTGATGCTGGCCGGCCAGGACATCGTCTATTCGTTGATCAAGGCCGTCATCTTCGTCTGGATCGCATCCACGATCCAGTGCTACTACGGCTTTTACGCGAGCGGCGGCCCCGAGGGTGTGGGGGTCGCCGCGGGACACGGTATGCGAGCCAGCATCACCGTCGTGATCATCGTGAACATGCTGCTCACCATGGCGCTGTGGGGCGTCGACTCCGGCGCACGGTTCGGCGGGTAGGTCGCGGATATGCCCAATTCCTTTGAGATGGACGGACGCGGCCCGTCCGACCGGCAGCTGTTCGGCATCGGCATTGCGGTCGTGGTGGTCAGCGCCCTGCTCACCACCGCGATGTTGGTCAAATCGACCGGCCGGCTGAACGATTACGTGCGGGTGGTCGCCGATCTGGTGAACGTGGGCGACGGCCTTCCGCAGAAGTCGGACGTCAAATACCACGGCGTTCTTGTCGGGACGGTCAACGGCGTCGACCCCGCAGCGCACGGCGAACCCAACTATGTCCACATCGACCTCAAAGAGGAATACGCCAAGTCGATTCCGGCCAACGTGACCGCGCGGGTGGTGCCCAGCAATGTCTTCGCCGTGTCGTCGGTTCAGTTGGTGGGCAACGGCCCGGGCGTGAAAATCCGCGATGGCGCGCACATCCCGGAAGACAAGCGGCTTCCGACCGTCCTGTTTCAAACGACCGTGAGCAAGTTGCGCGACCTGCTCGCCGCGGCCGGGCGCGACCGCGATGACAGGTCGGTGGGAATCCTGGCCGCGCTGGGTGCCGCCACCGACCACCGCCGGGTGAGCCTGCTCAACGCAGGTGCGCAATTGAATCGCCTTCTCGATCAGCTCAATTCGATTGTCAGCACCGACACCGGCCCCTCGACGGTGTCCGCACTGCTGGAAGCGACCAATGGGCTCGCGCAGACGGCGCCCGATCTGCTCGACGCGTTGCACCAGGCCGTCGAGCCGATGCGGACGTTCGCCGAAACCCGCGGGCAACTGGCCTCGCTGTTGTCGGGCGCGGACTACACGGTCGGCACGACGCGACAATCGTTCGAAAACCACATCGACCAACTCATTCGAATCACCACCGATTTCACCCCCGTCCTGGGAGTGCTGGCGCAGAAGTCGAACAACTTCGTGCCCGCGGTCGCCAAACTCGACAACCTGGCCAACCAGTTCATGGAGCAGGTCTGGAACCCACAGACCAATCTCGGCAACATGCGCGCGATGCTGACGTTCACCCCCAGCTCCACCTACACGCGCGCCGACTGTCCGCACTACGGCGAGCTGAAGGGACCCAGCTGTTTCACCGCACCGCTGATTCCGGTGCGGCCCGATCTGCCCGACGTGCTGCTGCCGCAGAACTATCAACCGCCCAAGGATCTGGCTCCGCCGCCCGGCACCGTGATCGGTCCGGACGGAAACCTCGTTGCGGTGGGTCCGCCGCTGATCAACCCGACCCCCAACTTGTCCGACCCCAATCCCCCGCTGCCCGCGGGGATTACGCCGTCACCACCCGTGCCCGGGAGCGCGAATCCCGATAACCCGTCGCCTGGGGCGCCCGCGACACCACAACCGCACGAACCGTGGGTCGCGCCGGTGGCGCCCAAGGCGCCGTGGATTCCGCAGGCCTCCTTTGGCGGCTCCCGTTTCGGGGGGAACGTGGGACCCGTTGGGAGCCAGTACGAACGAAACGTGTTGGGCGTGATCACCGGCGCGCCCGCGACCGAAGCCACCGAGTTGCTGCTGGGTCCGGTCGCCCGCGGCACCACGGTGTCGCTAGCTCACCCACCGGCTCAGTCGCCCGGGGAGGCCAAATGAAGTTTCGCGGCCCACTCATCGCGTTGACCCTGTTCATGGTTGTCTCGCTGACCCTGACGTGGCTGGTGTATGTGAGCCTGCGGCGCGACGTGGCCGGCAACACCGCCAAGTATTCGGCGGTGTTCAGCGACGTGTACGGGCTTCGCGAAGGCGACGACGTCCGGATGGCCGGAGTGCGCGTCGGCCGAGTCGAAAAGATCGATCTCGAAGGGAAACTGGCGAGAGTCTCGTTCGTGGTGCAGCAAGAACAGCGGCTGTTCGGCAACACCCTCGCGTCGGTGACGTATCAAAACATCGTCGGTCAGCGTTACCTCGGACTGTCTCTGGGGAAGGAAGGCAGTCCGGAGCCGCTCCCACCCGGCAGCACGATTCCGCTGGAACGCACCGAACCCTCCTTCGACGTGACTACGCTGCTCAACGGCTACGAACCATTGTTCAGCCTGCTGAATCCCCACGACGCGGACAACCTCACCAAGGGCATCATCCAGTCGCTACAAGGCGACACGTCATCGCTCACCACGCTGGTCGGCCAGACGTCTACGCTCACAGAGACATTCGCGGGCCGCGACCAGGCCCTTGGCAGTGTGATCACCAATCTTGACAAGGTGATGGGCAACCTGGCCCAGCAGAACGACGACCTCGACGGGGTCATCACGCAGACCCGGAGCATCGTCGGCGAGCTGGACGCGCGGCGCCCGGACCTGGTCAGCTCGGTGGGTTCCCTGGCCCGGGTGACCGGCCGGTTGTCCGCCTCGGCCACGGATGTGTACCCCGCATTGCGCGAATTCATCGATCGCCAGCCCGGCGTCACCAAACACATCATGGACGTCGAACCGCAGGTGGCCTTCTTCGGCGACAACATCCCGCTGCTGCTGAAGGGGCTTACCCGGGTCGGCAATCAGGGAGCGTACGGCAATGCCTACGTGTGCGACGTGAACTTCATGGGGTTCTTCCCCGGCCTCAACGACGTGGTGCCGATCATCATCAACGCGGCGACGCCGGGCAACAAGGCATGGCACACCCCCAGATGCAGGAGTACGGCTGATGGCTGACCCGTCCGTACGGCTTCGGTTTTCGCGGATGAAAAAGCGTCCGTTGGAAAGCTACAACAAGACCTGGCTTGGGTTCATCGCCGTCGCGGTGGTCGCGGTGATCATCGGGGTCATGCTGCTGGTGCATGCGCTCGGCGCCGGATACCGGCACTACACCGCGGAGTTCCTGCAAGCGGCCTCGCTGCGGGCCGGCAACCCGATCGTGGTCGCGGGCATCCCGGTGGGCAACGTCACCAGCATGAAACTCGTCGGTGACCATGTGGAGGCGGGGCTGAAGATCCGGGACAACATCGCGTTGGGCAAGGATTCCCGGGCGCAGATCAAGGTCACCACCATTCTCGGTTCGCGCTACCTCGCGCTGGAACCCAACGGCCCGGCGCACCTGCCGAACAACACCTTCGACTTGGCGCACACCGAGGTGCCCTACGACCTGCAAGCCGCGTTGCAGGACGCCACCACCACTTTCGAGCAGGTCGACTCCGACCGGTTCGCACAATCGCTTGCGGTGCTCGGCAAGCAGCTCGAGGGCCTACCGGCGGTTGTGCCGCAGGCGATTTCGAACATCAACACACTGTCGTCGATCATCGCGGTACGACGTGACCAACTCGGGCAGCTGCTGCGCAGCACCGAGCAGGTGACCAACACGCTGCGGCGTCAGCAGGCCGGCATCGGCACTCTGGTCGACCAGGGCCAAGACCTGCTGGGCCAATTCGTCGCGCGGCGCGCCGTTTTCCACGCGATGATGCAATCCCTCTCCAGTCTTGTCGACACCATGAGCCAGGTTGTTGTCAACGACCGGTCGGGTCTGGACGCGCTGATCAAAGACATGCGGGACTTCACCAACCTGATGTCTGCGCACGACGATCTGTTGCACAGCATGCTGCAAACCAGTCCGATCTTCTTCCGGGAGGCGGCCAACCTCACGGGTGACGGCAACGCGATCAACTTCAACGCCCCCAACGTTCCGTTGATCGACTCGTGGATGTGCGCGATCAGTGGCCGTGCCAAGCAATTCGGCATGATCCAGTATTTCAAGGACTGCAAGTGACGGGCCCGGCATCCAAAGCGGTGGCCGTCGTCACCGCCGTCGCGGTCATCGCAGCGGTGGCCGGCATCGGTTGGTGGTACCTGGGTTCCGACGAGGACACGATCTCCGTGACCGCCCAATTCGACAGCGCCTCGGGCCTCTACGAGGGCAACGTGGTGGCGGTACTGGGCATGCCGGTCGGCAAGATCACCAAGATCAATGCCAAGGGCGGCTATGTCGAAGTCGAATTCACCGTCGACCGCCACGTCAAAATTCCCGCGACCGTGCAGGCCGTCACGGTGTCGACCTCCATCCTCACCGACCGGCAGATCGAACTCACGCCGCCCTATCACAGCGGACCGACCCTGGAAAACCACGACACCATCGGCTTGCCCCGCACCAAGACGCCTGTCGAGTTCAGCAGTGTCCTCAACGTTTTGGACAAGGTGACCAAGTCGCTCGAGGGCGACGGACATGGCGGCGGCCCGATCGCCGATGTGCTCGGCGGCGGCACCGAGGTGGTCAAAGGCAACGGCGAGAAGATCAAAGCGGCGCTGGGTGAGCTCTCCAAGGCGCTGCGCCTGTCCAGCGACGGCGGCGCCACGACCCGCGAGCAGATCACCACGATAGTCAGAAACATCAGCACGCTGTTCGATGCGGTGGCCGCCAATGACACGAAGTTGCGCGAATTCGCCTCCACCATCCACCAAGTCAGCCAGATCATGGCCGACGAGGACATTGGCAGCGGCAGCACGGGACGCAAACTGGATCAACTGATCCAGCGGGCCGGCGACCTGCTCGACGCCAACCGCGACAACATCAAGCAGGCCGCCCTCAACGGCAATGCCACGCTGAAGATGGTGACCGACCAGCGGCGCGACCTGGCCGAGCTCCTGGACCTTGCTCCGCTGGTGGCCGACAACGCCTACAACATGGTCGACCGGGCGAACGGCAGCGTGCGCGCACGCTTCCTCACGGACCGGCTGCTCTTCGACAGCCAGTACACCAAAGAGATCTGTAACTTGATGGGCCTTCGGCAACTGGGATGCAGCACAGGGACGATTCAGGATTTCGGCCCCGATTTCGGCTTGACCTATGTGCTGGACGGAATGGCCGCCATGGGGCAGAAGTGACTACCGCGGGCGCGCGGGGAATGCTTGCGGCGGTGGCCGCGGCAATGGTCACCGCGGGATGCGCTACGAACGGCCTTGCCAGCCTGCCCCTTCCGGCGCCGGGGCTGGGCTCGGGAGGCTATTCGCTGAACGCGGTGTTCTCCAACGCGCTCAACCTGCCGATGAACGCCAAGGTGAAGCTCGCCGGCGCCGACGTCGGCCAGCTCGAATCGATGGTCGCACGCAACTACACCGCGGTCACCCGGCTGCGCATCAGGGACGGAGTGCGATTGCCCCGGGGCAGCACCGCCGAATTGCGCACCGCGACACCACTGGGCGACGTGTTCGTCGCGCTCAAGCCGCCGGCCGCGGGCGATCCCGACGGGCCACTGTTGAGAAACGGCGACACGATCGGCCTGGATTCGACGGCGGCCGCGGCGACCGTCGAGTCGGTGCTGAGCTCAGCGGCGATTCTGGTGAATGGCGGTGCGGTACGCAATTTCACCAACATCATCAACGGTTTCGGCAAAGCGACCGGTGACCAGGGCCAGGCCTTCGGGGACATGATCCGCAAGTCCAACGAGTTGCTCGGGAGACTGGATTCCCGGTCCGATCAGATCTCGAACGCGTTGACCCAATTGTCGCGACTGGCCGACCAACTCGACGCCAAGAACCAAACAATCACCGACCTGATGGCGGCGGCCAGTCCCGCAACTTCGGCACTGGCCGACAACACCACCCAGCTTTCCGATCTCGCCGTGCAGGTGGGTGACACATCCCGGTTGCTGGCCAGGTTCCCGTCGATCGGTGGGACCGACACCAGCGGCCGCAGCATCATCCGTGACCTGAACACGGTCGCCGGGGCCGCCAACGACGTCGCGATGAGCCCGGATACCAGCTGGCTGGCGCTTAACCGGCTGATTCCCGCGCTGGTCAAATCGACTGCAGGAAACTCGATTTCGGTGAACGTAGGCGTAGACAAGATCATGCTCGGTTCGATCCCCGATATTGGATTCCCCGGTGACATCGGGCTGCACGGACCGCACCACTACAACGTGAACCTGCTCGTCGGCACCCTCAAATACACCCTCTGGCGGCTGCAGGAACGTGTCGTCGGCCGCGGTCCGAACTCGCCGCAGGTTCCCGTCATACCTGACCCGAACATCCCGGGCCAAATCGACGTCGCCCCCGGGCCACCACCGGCACCGGCCACGCCAGGACCGCAACCATGATCCGCGCCGTCGACAACTTCGCCAATACCGTTGTGCGAGCGGTGCGTACCGGTCACCGGCACCAGGTCTGGCTGTCGGTGGCGGGGCTGGTACTCATCTTGGTCGTTGCCACCGCCTACCTGCTCATCGGCGCGTTGCGGGTGAAGCCATTCGCCTCGTCCTACCGGGTCACCGTGCAGTTGGCGGAATCCGGCGGCCTGCTGCCGAATCAGGATGTCGCGCTGCGAGGAGTGCGCGTTGGCCGGATCGAGTCGCTGCAGATCACCGACAACGGGGTGAACGCCGTCGCCAGCATCGCGTCGAAGGTGCGGATCCCGGCCAACAGCTTCGTCCACGTGTCGGCGCTCTCGCCGGCCGGTGAGCAATACATCAACTTTGAGGCCGCATCCGACGCCGGACCGTACCTGCACGACGGCAGCCTCATCACCTCGGACCACACCACCGTCCCGGTCAGCTTGGCGCAGTTGCTCGCCGACGCCGACGGGCTACTGGCCCAGGTTGACCCCCACAAGCTCGAGTTGATCAAAAAGGAGCTGAGCCTGAGCAAGGAGGGCCCGGCGAAGCTGACCGCCATCGTCGACGGCGGGACGTTCCTGCTGTCGACCCTTGATTCGGTGCTGCCCCAAACCACCAGCATCATCAAGACCAGCCGGGTCGTGCTCACACTGGCAAGCGACAAGAACGCCGGCTTGGGTGCTGCCGCAACGGAACTCGACAAAACACTGACCGGCGTGGCCAGGATGCAAGCCGGCTACCGCCGCTTGACCGACCGGACGCCGCGCACACTGTCGGCTGTCGACAACCTGTTCTCCGACAATTCCGACACGATGGTGCAGCTGCTGGGCAGCATGGCCACCATGTCGCAACTGTTCTATCTGCGGGTGCCGGCGCTCAACGCGCTGTTCCCCGACTACCGTGGTTCGGTGCTGGACGCGGTGACGAGCACCTTCCACGACCACGGGGTGTGGGCGACGGCCGACCTCTATCCCCGCTACGTGTGCGACTACGGGACGCCATCGCACGCCTCCTCCGCCGCCGACTACTACGAGCCGTTCATGTACACCTACTGCCGCGACGACGACCCCGCGGTCTCGATCCGCGGCGCCAAGAACGCGCCGCGGCCGGGCGGCGACGACACCGCCGGTCCGCCGCCGGGAGCGGACCTGGGCCAACGGACCGACCCGACCCCCCGAGGCCGCTACACCATTCCCACCCCCTACGGCGGGCCGCCGCTGCCGATCGAACCGCCCCACTGAACCCGAACATCTGAGCCGATCCCTAGGAGATGACCGTGATCGTGACCACCAAGAAGAACCCGAAGGCCAAGGCGCGCGCCGAAGTGGAGCGGGACGCCGAAACACCGGAACCCGCAACCGAAGACGCCGACGAGGCACGCATCGAAGAATCCACCGATGCCGTCGACGAGGCCTCCGACGAAGACGATGATGGGCAATCCGAGGAAGACGAGGACGTCGGTGCGCTGCTCAAAGGCAAGCGTCGCGAGAGCGACCGCCCTAAGCGCCCGTGGAAACACTATCTGCGTCGCAGCGTGTTGCCGGTGTTACTCGTTGCCTCACTTGCCGTTTCGGGGTTCCTCGGCTGGCGGCTGTGGCAAGAACATCAGGTCAAACTGGCCGGCGACCAGGCCCAACAGGCGGCCATCGCCTACGCGCAAGTGCTGACGAGCATTGATTCGAACAAGGTCGACGAGAACTTCAGGCAGGTTCTCGATGGCGCGACGGGCGAGTTCAAGGACATGTACACCCAGTCCAGCGTCAAGCTTCGGCAGCTGCTGATCGACAACAAGGCCACCGCACACGGCGTGGTGGTGGACTCGGCGATTCAGTCCGAGTCGGCGAACAAGGTTGTCGTGCTGGTCTTCATCGACCAGACGGTCACCAACACCGCGGCGCCCGACCCGCGCATCGACCGCAGCCGGATCAAGATGACCATGGAAAAGGTCGATGGTCGCTGGCGGGCAAGCAAGGTCCAGCTGCTGTGATGCGGCGAATACTCGCGGCATCGGTGATGATCGCCGCCGCAACGATTCCCGGCACGGCTCACGCGCACGCATCCGCGCCGTCGTTCTGCGGCGAGCTCGGCGGCGACTGGGACGGCCAGTACTGCCACACCTCGGTCACGTCGGAACGCAAGGCCGTCCGGGACATCAAGGTCGCGGTGCCCGACGACCTGGTCGACAACCCCACCACGGGCCCGGTGATCCGCGACTACCTGCACACCCTGGTCAACAATTGGAAGACGGCCAACGGCGCCATGGCCGCCGACAGCTACGGCGAGGAGAACTTCGAAGTATTCCGGCACGGCAATCTACTGAGCGCCGTGTTCCACGAGGACTACCACGCCGACGGGCCGAAGCCCAACAACGCCTACCGGACCTTCACGTTCGACATGGCAAGCGGCCGGCGGGTGCAGCTCGCGGATCTGACGACGTCAAATCCGCTGACGGCCATTCCCCCACTGGCTCAACCGTTTATCGAAACCGCGCTCAATCAGGCGCCGCCGCAACACGACCCGGGAACCTACCCGTTCACCGTCGACCGCTGGACTCCGGACAAGGTGTACTCCGGGGCCTACAAGGCCTGGGCGGTGACTCCGGACGAGTTGATCCTGTACATGCCGGACTATCCGGTGGCTCACGACGAGCCCCTCAACTTCACGCCCGGCGTCATGCAGTGGTTCATGGACGGCGGCACGGTGCAGGCGCACATCCCGCTGTCCGCCTTGGCGCCGGTGCTGCGCATCTAGGAGCGTCCACCGCTGCCGCGGGTTGTCTCCGTTGACTCAGTCCTCGGGGTTGTAGCCGAGGTTCGGGCCGAGCCAGCGCTCGGCTTCCCGCAGAGTCCAGCCCTTGCGCTTCGCGTAGTCGGCGACCTGGTCCTGGGCCATCCGACCGATCACGAAGTACTGCGACTGCGGGTGCGAGAAATACCAGCCGCTGACGGCGGCACCCGGCCACATCGCCATCGACTCCGTCAACTCGATACCAGTCCGCTCCTTGACGTCCATCAACTTCCAGAGCGTCGCCTTCTCGGTGTGCTCCGGGCAGGCCGGGTAGCCCGGGGCTGGGCGGACTCCCACGTACTTCTCACCGATGAGTGCCTCGTTGTCCAGCTGCTCGTCGGGCTGGAACCCCCAGAACTCCTTGCGGACCCGTTGGTGCATCCGTTCGGCGAAAGCCTCCGCCAGCCGGTCGGCGATCGACTCGAGCAGGATCGCGCTGTAGTCGTCGACGGCCGCCTTGAACTCCGCGATCTTTTCCTGGCTGCCGAGGCCCGCGGTGACAGCGAAGGCGCCGACGTAGTCAGCCAGACCGGTGCCCTTGGGCGCGATGTAGTCGCCCAGCGACCGGTTCGGGATGCCGTCGCGGTGCTCGCCCTGCTGGCGCAGGTTGTGCAACGTCGTCAGCACCTCGGTACGGGTCTCATCGGTGTACACCTCGACGTCCTCGCCGCCAGGGATGGCGTTGGCCGGGAAAAACCCGATCACCCCGTTGGCGGTCAGCCACTTCTCCTTGATCAGGGTGTCGAGCATCTCCTGGGCGTCGTCGTACAGCTTGCGGGCCGCCTCGCCCGAGACGGGGTTGTTGAGGATGTCGGGGAACCTGCCCTTCATCTCCCATGCGTTGAAGAACGGCTGCCAGTCGATGTACTCGCGCAACTCGGCGAGGTCATAGTCAAGAAATTGCCGCACACCGAGGCCCTGGGCGGGCACCGGCGGCGTGTAGCCGTCCCACTCGATCGGCGTCCGGTTGGCCCGGGCCTTCTCCAGCGTCACCATCGGCCGCTCGTTCTTCTGGGCGTGCCGTTCGCGGAGCGACGCGTAGTCCTTCTCGGTGGCCTCCAGCAGCGCTGGACGCTGCTTGTCGTCGAGAAGTGCGGCAGCGACCGGCACCGAGCGGGACGCGTCCTTGACCCAGACCACCGGACCGCTGCGGCGCGGCGACACCTTCACGGCCGTGTGGGCGCGCGACGTGGTCGCACCACCGATCAGCAGCGGGATCTCCAGGCCCTGGCGTTCCATCTCGACGGCGAAGTTCACCATCTCGTCGAGGGACGGGGTGATCAGGCCGGACAGCCCGATGATGTCGGCGTCGTGCTCCTTCGCAGCGGCCAGGATCTTCTCGGCTGGCACCATCACGCCGAGGTCGATCACTTCGAAGTTGTTGCACTGCAAGACGACTCCGACGATGTTCTTGCCGATGTCGTGGACGTCACCCTTGACGGTCGCCATCACGATCGTGCCGTTGGTGTCCTTGCCCGCAGCAGCGCCCGACTCTTCCTTCTCCGCCTCGATGAACGGCAGCAGGTACGCAACGGCCTTCTTCATGACCCGGGCCGACTTCACGACCTGGGGAAGGAACATCTTGCCCGAGCCGAACAGGTCACCGACGACGTTCATGCCGTCCATCAGGGGGCCCTCGATCACCTCGATCGGGCGACCACCCGCGGCGGCGATCTCGGCCCGTAGTTCCTCGGTGTCGGCATCGACGTGGGCGTCGATGCCCTTGACCAGGGCGTGCGTGATCCGCTCGCGGACCGGGAGGCTGCGCCATTCGGCCGCCGTCGGGTCTTCGGACTTCTCCGACCTGTTGAACCGTTCAGCGATCTCCAGGAGCCGTTCGGCCGCGTCCTCGCGACGGTTCAGGACGACATCCTCGATCCGGTCCCGCAGCTCGGGGTCGATCGAGTCGTAGGGCACCAGCGCACCGGCGTTGACGATGCCCATGTCCAGGCCGGCCTTGATGGCGTGGAACAGGAACACCGAATGGATCGCCTCGCGCACGGGGTTGTTGCCCCGGAACGAGAACGACACGTTCGAGATACCGCCGGAGATGTGCACCCCGGGAAGGTTTTCCTTGATCCAGGAGCAGGCCTCGATGAAGTCGATCCCGTAGGTCGCGTGCTCCTCGATACCGGTCGCCAGCGCGAAGCAGTTCGGATCGAAGATGATGTCCTCGGGTGGGAAACCGACCTCTTCGGTCAGGATCCGGTAGGCACGACCGCAGATCTCCTTGCGGCGCTCCAGGTTGTCGGCCTGACCCTGCTCGTCGAAGGCCATCACGACCACGGCGGCGCCGTACTTGCGGCACAGCCGCGCCTCGCGAATGAACTTCTCCTCGCCCTCCTTCATGGAGATCGAGTTGACGATCGGCTTGCCCTGCACGTTCTTCAGGCCCGCCTCGATGACCTCCCACTTGGAGGAGTCGATCATCACCGGGACTCGGCTGATGTCCGGCTCGGCCGCGATCAGCTTGGTGAACCGGTCCATCGCGGCGACGCCGTCGATCATGCCCTCGTCCATGTTGATGTCGATGACCTGCGCACCGACCTCGACCTGCTGCAGGGCGACCGACAGGGCGGTGTCGTAGTCCTCGGCCTTGATCAGGTTGCGGAACCGGGCCGAACCGGTGATGTTGGTGCGCTCACCGATGTTCACGAACAGGGAGTCGTCGGTGATGTTGAGCGGCTCCAGGCCCGAAAGCCGGGTGGCCACCTCGGTCTCCGGCAGCTCGCGCGGTGGCTTGCCCTCGACGACCTTGGCGATTTCCGCGATGTGCGGCGGCGCCGTCCCGCAGCAGCCACCGACCAGGTTGACCAGGCCGGCCTCGGCGAAGTCGGCGATATAGCTCGCCTGGCGCTCCGGGTCCTCGTCGTATTCGCCGAAGGCGTTGGGCAGGCCGGCGTTCGGGTAGCACGAGACGAAGGTGTCCGCGATCCGCGCCATCTCGGCGATGTAGGGCCTCATCTCCGGCGCGCCCAGCGCGCAGTTCAGGCCGACCGCCAGCGGCTTGGCGTGCCTGATGGAGTTCCAGAACGCCTCGGTGACCTGGCCGGACAACGTCCGCCCGGAAGCATCGGTGATAGTCCCCGAAATGATCACCGGCCAGCGTCGTCCGCGCTCCTCGAACAGCGTCTCAACGGCGAACACCGCCGCCTTGGCGTTCAGCGAGTCGAAGATCGTCTCGATGATGAGCAGGTCGGCACCACCGTCGACCAGGCCGTTGGCGGCTTCGAGGTAGGCAGCGACCAGCAGGTCATAGGAGACGTTGCGGGCTCCGGGGTCGTTGACATCCGGCGAGATCGACGCGGTGCGCGTAGTCGGCCCGATTGCGCCGGCGACGTAGCGGGGCTTCTCCGGGGTGCTGAACTCGTCGGCGGCTTTGCGGGCCAGGGCAGCACCGGCGTAGTTCAGCTCGTAGCTCAGGTCCTGCATGCCGTAGTCGGAGAGCGAGACCGCGTTCGCGTTGAACGTGTTGGTCTCCAGGATGTCGGCGCCCGCCTCGAGGTACTCGCGGTGGATCCCCTCGATGATCTGCGGCTGCGTCAGGTTGAGCAGGTCGTTGTTGCCCTGAAGAGCGGTCGGCCACTCCGTGAACCGGTCGCCGCGGTAGCCGGCCTCGTCAGGCCGGTCCCGCTGGATCGCCGTGCCCATCGCACCGTCGATCACCATGATCCGCTCGCGCAGAGCGGTCGTCAGCTCGTCGGTGCAGTCGGGGCGGATGTTCGGCACGAAGGTCTCTGACGCCGGGGCGCTATTAGGGGCGTTCACGTACGTTCCTTCCATGGCGGAAGGCGTCCTTGACTCTGCCGAGCGTGGCGGATACCGGCATGGACCGGCGAACCGTTGCAACGCCTCTCGACCAGAAAAGTCTACGTCCCCACTCGACGTCTGGACGCCCAGCTCGACGTGACCCGCTTGGCGTTCGCAGTGCCCGTACGCGCCACCTTGCGGATCGTGTCGGCGATGTCGTAGTTACCAATGTTAACCAGTTTGCAGCTGAACGTATTTCGTCTCGACCGCGTCGCCGACCGTCACCCGCTGCGCGAAAGTGTCGAGGATGTCGGTGTCGTAGCGATGTTCGTTAGCGGCAGCCACCTCTATAAGGATAGTCGGCCTATGCAAATCCCCCGGTGAAGCGCCCATCGGCCGGCAATCGACGGCCACCGCGCACCGAACATCGGGGCGCAAGGCCGTACGCTAAATCTGTGACCCCGCCCCAGGGCCTCCCCGACAGAGAAGCCGCGCTGCCCGAACTGCACAACACCATCGTCGTGGCGGCGTTTGAGGGCTGGAACGACGCCGGCGACGCGGCCAGCGACGCGCTCGAGCACCTCGAGGCCATCTGGGAAGCCGACCCGATCCTGGAGATCGACGACGAGGCATATTACGACTACCAGGTGAATCGCCCGGTCATTCGGCAGGTCGACGGCGTGACCCGCGAGCTGGTGTGGCCGGCGATGCGCATCTCGCACTGTCGCCCGCCGGGCAGCGACCGCGACGTCGTGCTGATGCACGGGGTGGAACCCAACATGCGCTGGCGCACCTTCTGCGCCGAATTGGTCGCCATCGCCGACAAGCTCAACGTGGACACCGTGGTCATTCTGGGCGCCCTGCTGGCCGACACGCCGCACACCCGGCCGGTGCCGGTCTCGGGCGCGGCCTACTCCCCCGAGTCGGCGAAGCGCTTTGGGCTCGAGGAGAGCCGCTACGAGGGCCCGACCGGCATCGCCGGGGTGTTCCAGGACGCCTGCGTGGCCGCCGGGATTCCCGCCGTGACGTTCTGGGCGGCGGTGCCGCACTACGTGTCGCAGCCGCCGAACCCGAAGGCGACGGTGGCGCTGCTGCGCCGCGTCGAGGATGTGCTCGACATCGAGGTTCCGCTGGCCGACCTGCCGACGGAGGCCGAGGAGTGGGAGCAGGCCATCACCGAGATGGCTTCCGAGGACGAGGATTTGGCCGAATACGTGTCGTCGCTGGAGCAGCGCGGCGACGCTGAGGTCGACATGAACGATGCCCTGGGCAAGATCGACGGCGACGCGCTCGCCGCCGAGTTCGAGCGGTATTTGCGCCGCCGCCGCCCCGGGTTCGGGCGGTAAACCTCGGCCGCTAAGCCTTTTTGCCCAAGCCCTGGTTGTAGGCGCTGGTGGAGCGCCCGAGCGCGACCACCTGGGCGTCCAGTTGGGGCAGCAGCTCCGCGGTGGGTTTGTGCAGGGGCAGTTCCCCGGCCGGGGTGGACAGCACCGGCTTGATCCAGCGGAACAGGGCCACCCAGCGCGGGCAGTAGATCCGATTCCGGCGAGCCTCGATGCCCTTGACGAACGCGTCCGCGCATTTGTCGACGGTGGTGGTCTTGTTCAGCGGCCACGGGAAGCTGGCGAGCAGCTTGCCGAAGGCGGGCAGGTCGGCCTCGGTGTCGCGGACCAGTGCGGTGTCGATCCACGACATGTGCGACGAGCCTACGCTGACGCCGCGGTGGGCAACCTCCAGCCGCAGCGCGTTGGCGAAGATCTCGACGGCGGCCTTCGACGCGTTGTAGGGGGCCAGGCCCGGACAGGCGGCGTAGGCGGCCAGCGACGAGACGATCAGCACGTAGCCGCGGCGCTCGATCACCGCCGGCAGCGTGGCGCGCACGGTGTTGAAGACGCCGAGCACGTTGATGTCCATCACCCGCTTGAATGCCTCGGGATCGACCTGTAACACCGACCCGTAGCTGGCGATGCCGGCGTTGGCCACCACAACGTCGATGCCGCCGAAGCGCTCGACCGCCTGAGCGGCCACGGCCTGCATGGCCGGCAGGTCGCGCACGTCGGCGACCGCGGTCAGCACCCGGTCGCCGCCGATCTCGGCGGCCAGCGCGGCCAGCTCGGCGTCGTTGAGGTCGGTGAGCACGAGCTTGGCGCCCTTCTTGCCCAGCCGGCGGGCGACCTCGGCCCCGATCCCCCGGGCCCCGCCGGTGATCAAAACAACTCTGTCCTGCAGCGACGTCATGGCGTCAAGGTACCGCCTTTAGAGTTCTACCCCGAGCAGCGCATCGATCGCGGTTGCCACCAGCTTCGGCGCCTCGGTGTCGTGGCCGTCGTATTCGAGGGCATCGGTGGACCAACCATCAAGCGCGGCAAGCGCTTTGGGTGTGTTCAGGTCGTCGGCCAGGTATTGGCGCACCCGCGCGATCACATCGGCGGCGTCCGGGCCGGCGGGCAGGCCGGTCGCGGTGCGCCAGCGCCGCAGCCGGGAGTTGGCCTCGTCGAGCACCTGCTGGCTCCAGAACCGGTCGGCGCGGTAGTGCGCGGACAGGAGGCCCAGCCTGATGGCCGCCGGCTCGACGCCCTGCGCGCGCAACGTCGACACCAGCACCAGGTTGCCGCGGCTCTTCGACATCTTGTGGCCGTCCCAGCCGATCATCCCGGCATGCACATAGTGCCGGGCGAATCGCCGTTCGCCTCGGACACATTCGGCGTGTGCGGCGGTGAACTCGTGGTGCGGGAAGATCAGGTCGCTGCCCCCACCCTGGATGTCCAGGCCGCTGCCGATGCGGCTGAGGGCGATCGCCGCGCACTCGACGTGCCAGCCGGGCCGGCCGTCGCCGAACGGTGACGGCCAGCTCGGCTCCCCCGGCCGCGCGGCGCGCCACAGCAGGGCGTCCAGCTCGTCGCTCTTGCCGGGCCGCCGTGGGTCGCCGCCGCGCTGCTCGAAGAGCCGCAGCATGGTTTCGCGGTCGTAGCCGGACTCGTAGCCGAACTGCGGCGTGGCGTCGGCCCGGTAGTAGACGTCCGGGTAGTCGCCGTCGACGACGTACGCCGCCCCGGACGCCAACATCTTCTCGACGAGCTCGACCACCTCGGGGATCGCCTGGGTGGCCGCAACGTAATCGCGCGGCGGCAGGACCCGCAGCGCCGCCATGTCCTCGCGGAAGCGCGCGACCTCACGATCGCCGAGCTCACGCCAGTCGACACCGTCGCGGTCGGCGCGCTCGAACAGTGGATCGTCGACGTCGGTGACGTTCTGCACGTAGTGCACGGCGTGGCCGAGGTCCAGCCACTGTCGGTAGACCAGGTCGAAGGTCAGATAGGTGGCCGCATGACCGAGATGAGTGGAGTCATACGGGGTGATGCCGCAGACGTACATGGTCGCAGTCGATCCGGCCGCCACCGGCCGCACCTGCCGGTCGGAGGTGTCATACAGCCGGAGCTCGGGGCCACGTCCCGGCAACACCGGAAGCGGCGGAAACTCCCACGACTGCATGGCATCGACTCTAAACGCGGTGGCCTAGCGCCATGCGTCGCGGATGGCAGCGAGCAGGATCGGTGCCACCTCGGCGCGGCACATCACGAAGTCGGGTAGGTACGGATCGAACTGGTTGTAGCGCATCGGCGAGCCGTCCAACCGGGACGCGTGCATCCCGGCGGCCATCACCACCCCGGCCGGCGCGGCCGAATCCCACTCCCACTGGCCGCCCGCGTGCAGGTAGGCGTCGACGTCGCCGTCGATGATGGCCATCGCCTTGGCGCCCGCCGAGCCGATGGCCACCGGCTGGATCGCGAGCGATTGGCGCATCCGGTGCAGCACGAAGGGCGGCCGGCTGGCGCTGACGGCGATGCGAAACGTGTGCGGTATGCCGACGCGCGCGGCGTCGGCAGTCACGGTGTCGGTGCGGTACACGGTGTTCCCGCGGGCCGGCAACGACACCGCGGCGTCGGTGATCTCCCGCTGGCCGTTGCTGGGACGCTGCCAGAGCGCGATGTGCACTGCCCAGTCGTCGCGGCCCGGCGTGGAAAACTCACGGGTGCCATCCAGCGGGTCGATGATCCACACCCGGTCGTGCTTGAGTCGGACCAGGTCGTCGTAGGCCTCCTCGCTGAGCACGGCATCGTCAGGGCGCTCGGCGCGTAGCCGCCGCAGGATCAGCTCGTTGGCCAGGGTGTCCCCGGCGTCGCCCAACGCCCACGGATGACCGAAGCCGATCTCGTCGCGCACTTTCAGCAGCAACTCCCCCGCGTCCGCGGCGAGTTCGGCGGCCAGTGCGGCGTCGGTCAGCTCATCCGGGGCCTGGCTCACCGGTTCAGTATCGCCGACGCCCGTGCGGGGCTTAAACCCGTGGCGGCGACCGGCCGCGCCCGGCTACGCCGCGCTTGCCATCGCCTCACACGTCCGGCCCTAGAAGGCCGGCCACGGAATGGGTCGGTGCCGGTTGGGTCCCGGCATCACCGGATCGTCCAGGAGCGCGTGCGCGCGCCTGCGCAGCGCCGCGATCTCCGCCCGCGTGATGTGCTCGGCCAGTTCGTCGCACAGCGCGCCCGTCAGGGCCTCGGTGAGCCCGGCGACCGCCTCCATCATCTTCTGGTCGACCGGCTTGTTGGCCCAGCCCCACAGCACCGTGCGCAGCTTGTTCTCGACATGCAGGCACACACCGTGGTCGACGCCGTAGATGTGGCCCTCAACGTCACGCAGAACATGACCACCCTTGCGGTCGGCGTTATTGACCAGCACGTCGAAGACCGCCATCCGCCGCAGCCGGATGTCGTCGGCGTGCATCAACACGACCTCGTCGCCGGCATAGTCGTAGGCCCGCAGCACCGGCAGGTAACCGGGTTGGGGTTGGTTGGCGGGAAACAGGTCGACCAGGTCAGGGCCGGGCCTCGGGTCGGAGTCGGCCGCGTCGCCCGGTTGGTCCACCCAGAGTTGCAGCATGCCCGGACCGGCCGGCCCGTGACGAATCACCGTGTAGGGCACGATGTTCCACCCCAACTGCGTCGACACCAGGTAGGCCGCGAGTTCGCGACCGGCCAGCGTTCCGTCGGGAAAGTCCCACAGCGGGGCTTCGCCGGAGATCGGCTTGTAGACGCAGTGCACGGTCGATTCGCCGAGCGTGGACTCGCACAAGAACGTGGCGTTGCTGGCTGAGCGGATGCGTCCGATGACCGTCAGCTCGCCGTTGCGCAACACCTCACGGTCGTCAGGCCTCAAGTTCATCGTCAGGCCCGAGCAGCGCGCTGCGCCTATACCCGTTGGCGCGCGCGCAGATATGGCCCTCCGGATCCAACGGTTCGTCGCACAGCGGGCACGGCGGGCGCCCCGCTGAGATGACGCGGTTGGAGCGCGAGGCGAACTGCCGCGCCGACTCCGGCGTCAAGAACACCCGCACCGCGTCGGGCCCCTCGTCGGTGTCATCGAGCACGACCGACGCGTCGAATTCGGCGTCGGTGACGGCCAGCAACTCGACCACCACGGTCTGGGCCTCCGAATCCCAGCCCAGGCCCATGGTTCCGACCCGGAACTCGGCATCGACGGGGGTGATCAGCGGGTTCAGGTCTTCGACCTCGGCGGGCTCCGGCGGCACCGGGGTGCCGAACCTGCGATTCACCTCGAGCAGCAGCGCACCGATGCGCTCGGCCAGAACCGCCACCTGCTGCTTCTCCAACACCACCGACACCACCCGGGCATCGTGCACCGCCTGGATGTAGAACGTGCGGTTTCCGGGCTGACCAACGGTCCCGGCCACGAAGCGGTCGGGTGTGCGGAAGACGTGAATTGCGCGGGCCATGGCACCTCCAAAATACCGGCTGTTGCCTTCGCCGTGCGATTCGATTGCCCCGCGACAGCTGAATTAATCAGTCGAGCCGCCGAGCACCGCGTCGCCGGACGGTACGGGCGCGGCCGGCTGTTCCGTTGGCCCCGCCCCGGACTCGCCGTCCGTCTTCGCCTTCGCCTCATCCTGGGGCGGCGGTCCGGCCCGCAGCGCTGCAGCCAACTTCGCACCGGTGTGGTTGACGTGCAACACAAACGGGCGCAGTTCGGTGTATCGGATCACACTCACCGACGCCGGGTCGGCGGTGACCCGCTGGAACGCGTCCAGGTGCATGCCGTAGGCGTCGGCGACGACCGCCTTGATGACATCACCGTGAGTGCAGGCCACCCACAGGGCGTCGCCGCCGTGCTCCGCCGCCAGCCGCCGATCGTGTTCCCGGACGGCGGCCACGGCGCGCGCCTGCACCTGCGCCAGCCCCTCGCCGCCGGGGAACACCGCCGCGCTCGGGTGGGCCTGCACAACCCGCCACAGCGGCTCCCCGGCCAGCTCGGCGATCTTGCGGCCGGTCCACTCCCCGTAGTCCACTTCGGCGAGCCGGTCTTCGATGAGCGGCTCGAGGCACAGCGCCTCGGCGAGCGGCTCGACGGTGCGCCGGCAACGCAGCAGTGGCGAACTGATCAGCCCCCGGATGGGCAGGTCACCGATCCGGTCGATCAGCCCGGCGGCCTGATCGCGGCCCTTGTCGTCAAGGTCGACGCCCTCGGAGCGTCCGGCGAGGACGCCGGCGGTGTTCGAGGTGGAGCGACCATGGCGCAACAGGATGACCGTCATGCCGCGGTGTCCCACCGAGACGTCGCCCAAACCACGATCACGACCGTACCCGGTGCGGGTGCGGGTTCTTGACTAGCGCGTGACCGGGACCGCGTGCGCCACCGAGTCACGAACGGCGGCGATCAGGCTGCGCTCGTCGGAGACGTCGATATCGACCAGGCTGCGGATCGCCCTGGCGACCACCTCATCCGCCTGGGGAACTGGCCCGGCAAGGCGCGGTCGGTAAATCTCGACGACAAGCGATCGGTGCTCGATGTGGAACGCAAAACTGCGCCCATCACCGACTTGTCCATACCCGCTGGCGAAAATGCCTGTCGACAAATCCTCGACAGCAAACTCTTTCTCCGCGGTATGCCGGTCAACGGTGACGGCCATGGCCCGACCATACCTCGCCCGCGGGACTTGATGTAGGCGACATGGCCATATTGGATGCGAAGGCGTTCCTTAGTATGCCTAGTCCATAGTCGTTACGCGAGGGAAAATAATTGCTGTCAACGCACATGCGTCGCCGAGCGCCAGCTCACCGGAGTCTACTTGGCATCGCGCTTTTGCTGGGCGCCGTCACGGGATGTTCGTCGAATACATTCAAATCCGCGCCGCCCACCATCGAACCGGCCGTGGCCGCCGTGTCGCCGCCGGTGTCGCAGAACCCGGCCGGCGAGGTGCGCGCGCTGGCCGCCCGCGCCTCCGCCGCGGCGTTCGACGGCGGCACCCACCAGCTGGCGGTGCTGGCGCTCGCCGCCGCTCCGCCCGGGCCTGCCACCGTCACCATCTTCGGTGACCCCAGGGCCGCACCGCGCGTCATCGATCTGCCGGTACCGGCGACGTCGTTGACCGACGACGGCCACGGCAGGCTCTTCCTGGCCGTCCGGGGTGGCTATGTCGTAATCGACCTGACTACCGGCCACACGAGGCAGGTGAACGTCACCGACGCCGAGCAGGCCGACTTCACCGCGGTGGCCCAACGCGCCGACGGCAAACTGGTGCTGGGCAGCGCCGACGGGGCCGTCTATACCCTTGCCTCGCCGACGCCGGGCAGCGTCGACACCGCTACCGTCGGCAGCCGGACCAAGATCTTCGCCCGCGTCGATGCGCTTGCCACGCAAGGGAATACGACGGCGGTCCTGGACCGGGGGCAAACCTCGGTGACCACGATCGGCGCCGACGGTCAAGCCCGCCAGGCGTTGCGGGCGGGCGAAGGCGCAACCACCATGGCCGCGGACCCGTGGGGCCGGGTGCTGGTCGCCGACACCCGGGGCGGCCAGCTGCTGGTGTACGGCGTCGACCCGCTGATCTTGCGACAGGCCTATCCGGTTCCCCAGGCGCCATACGGCCTGGCCGGCTCCCGCGAGTTGAGCTGGGTAACCCAGACCGCTTCCAATATGGTGATTGGTTACGATCTGTCCACCGGAATTCCCGTCGAAAAGGTGCGTTACCCGACCGTGCAGCAACCGAACTCACTGGCCTTCGATGAAGCGTCAGACACCTTGTACGTGGTGTCGGGGTCCGGTGCGGGGGTTCAGGTCATCGATCACGCGGCGGGTAAGCGTTGACCGCGCCGCGCCGAAGTCAGTTGCCCGTGGGCTGGGACACCGAGCTGTCCGACGAATACGAGTGGGTGCCGCTGCGCCTGCCGCCTGAGGTGACCCGTGTCAGCGCGTCCATCCGGCTGTCCATCGAGGCCGAATACCGGGGCTGGGAGCTGACCCGGGTGCGGCTCTACACCGACGGCAGCAGACGAGTGCTGTTGCGCCGCAAGAAGTCTCGTCTGGACAACCGCCGACCCGACCAGCCGCAACTGTGACGATGGCCCCACCGCGCGAAGGCCTGGTGTACGGCCTCGTGCGACGGCTCTTCTTCCTGATTCCGCCCGAGCGCATCCACACGCTGGTCTTCGCGGTGCTGCGTGGCGCCACCGTCGTCGGCCTGACGCGGCGGCTGTTACACCGCCTGCTTGGCCCTACCGATCCGGTGCTGGCGAGCACGGTGTTCGGGGTGCGGTTCCCGGGTCCGGTCGGGCTGGCCGCCGGCTTTGACAAGGACGGCAAGGGGTTGATGACCTGGGGCGCCTTGGGATTCGGGTACGCGGAGGTCGGGACCGTCACCGCGAACGCGCAGCCCGGCAACCCGCCCCCGCGGATGTTCCGGCTGCCCGCCGACCGCGCCCTGCTGAACCGGATGGGCTTCAACAACCTCGGCGCCGGCGCGCTGGCGATCCAGCTCGCGCGTCACCGACCCGACGTCCCGATCGGGGTCAACATCGGCAAGACGAAGTCCACGCCGGCCGCCGACGCCGTCGACGACTACCGGGCCAGCGCCCGCCTGGTCGGGCCGCTGGCGTCCTACCTGGTGGTCAACGTCAGCTCGCCGAACACGCCCGGCCTGCGCGACCTGCAGGCGGTCGAGTCGCTGCGACCAATCCTGTCGGCCGTCCTCGCCGAGACGTCGAAGCCGGTGCTGGTCAAGATCGCGCCCGATCTTTCCGACGCCGATCTCGATGATGTGGCCGACCTGGCTGTCGAGCTGGGCCTGGCAGGGATCGTCGCCACCAACACCACGGTGTCGCGTACGGGCCTTCGGACGCCGGGGGTCGACGCGCTGGGCCCCGGCGGCATTTCCGGGCCGCCGGTGGCACGCCGCGCCGCCGAGGTGCTGCGCCGGCTCTATTGCCGGGTCGGTGATCGCCTGGTGCTGATCAGCGTCGGTGGCATCGAAACGGCCGACGACGCGTGGGAACGCATCACCGCGGGCGCGTCGCTGCTGCAGGGCTACACCGGCTTCATCTACGGAGGAGGCTTGTGGCCCAAGCGCATTCACGACGGCATCGCGCGCCGGTTGCGCGACGGCGGGTTCGCCTCGCTCAGTGATGCCGTCGGCTCGGCTGCACCGAAACGCGGTTAGTCGCGCTCCTCACCATGGTCCCGTAAACGGGCTAGTGGCCTCATACTCCAGTGCCTCCCCTTCGCGCCGCAGACGCTGGTGGAAATCAAGCAAATCCATCAACTCCGCGAAAGACGCGCCACGAGTTGACGCTTCGTCGAGAGCGGCGAAGAGCGCCGCGACTGCGTAGGGACGCGCGGCTACTTCTGTTCGTAGATGCCGTGAATAACGGCACGCGCGATCGCGTGCTGGAAAAGGTTGAAGCCAAGGTAGGCCGGGCTGGCGTCCTCGGCGAGGTCCAGCTTGTCGACGTCCACGGCGTGCACCGCGATGAAGTACCGGTGCGGCCCGTGCCCGGGCGGCGGCGCCGCACCGATGTAGCGGCGCATCCCGGCGTCGTTGACCAGCGTCAGCGCGTCACCGGGCAGGTCGCTCCCGTCCCCCGCCCCCGCGGGCAGTTCGGTGACGTCGGCCGGCAGGTTGGCCACCGCCCAGTGCCAGAACCCCGAGGCCGTCGGCGCATCGGGGTCGTAGACGGTGACGGCGAAGCTGCGGGTCTCCCCCGGGAATCCCGACCAGCTCAACTGCGGGCTGACATCTTCTCCACCCGCGCCCATGATCCCGCTGACCTGTGGCTTGGCCAGCGACTGGCCGTCGGTGATCGACTCCGATGTCAGGGTGAACGTCGGCAGCTGCGGCAGCGCGGCGTACGGGTCGGGCGCGGTGCTCATGAGCGATCCTCTCGTTACGTGTCGTGTCTTCAGCAGTGCGTCAAGAAGTGTGCCAGCACTTCGGTGCCGAACCTCAGCGCGTCAATGGGTACCCGCTCATCGACACCATGGAACAACGCGGTGAAATCGAGGTCCGGCGGCAACCGCAGCGGGCTGAAACCGAAACAACGAATACCCAAGCGCGCGAACGATTTTGCGTCAGTGCCGCCGGAGAGCATGTAGGGCACCGTGCGGCCATCCGGGTCGAGGGCCAGCACGGCGGCGTTCATGGCGTCCACCAGGTCACCGTCGAAGCTCGTCTCATAGGACGAGAAGTCTTTGATCCACTCCCGTGTGACGTCCGGGCCGAGCAGTTCGTCGACCTCGGCCTCGAACGCCTCCTTACGGCCCGGCAGGATTCGGCAGTCGACCACCGCTTCCGCGACGGCCGGGACGACGTTCGCCTTGTACCCGGCCTTGAGCATCGTCGGGTTCGCGGTGTCGTGCAGCACGGCCTTGAGCATGCGGGCCATCGGGCCGAGCTTTTCGACTGCCCCCGCCAGGTCGCCCGACTCGACGTCGAACGTCAGCCCGGTCTCCTCACTGACGGCCGCCAGGAACTGGGCGACGGTGTCGGTCAGTACGAGGGGAAACTGGTGCCGGCCCAACCGGGCGACCGCCTCGGCGACGGCGGTGACGGCGTTGCGGTCATGCACCATCGATCCGTGTCCGGCCGGGCCGCGGGCAGTCAGCCGCATCCAGGACAAACCCTTCTCGGCGGTCTCGATCAAATAGAGCCGGCGTTCGCCCCCGTCGCGGCGGGGCACGGTCAACGAGAAGCCGCCCACTTCGCCGATCGCTTCCGTGACGCCCTCGAACAGGTCGGGCCGGTTGTCGACCAGCCACCGCGCCCCGAAGGTGCCGCCGTGTTCCTCGTCGGCAACGAAGGCGAACACCAGATCCCGTGGCGGCACGATCCCGGCCTGCTTCAACCGCCGGGCCACCACGATCATCATGCCGACCATGTCCTTCATGTCGACCGCACCGCGGCCCCAGACGAAGCCTTCCTTGACCGCGCCGGAGAACGGGTGCACGCTCCACTCGGCCGGCTCGGCCGGCACCACGTCGAGATGACCATGGATCAGCAATGCGCCGCGCGAGCTGTCGGCGCCCGCGAGGCGGGCGATCACGTTGCCGCGGCCCGGAGCACCCGATTCCACATATTGGGGCGCATACCCGACCTGGGCGAGTTGCTCGGCGACCCACTGCGCGCACTCGGCCTCGCCCCGCGTCGTCTCCGGTTCACCGGTGTTGGTGGTGTCGAATCGGATCAGCCTGCTGACGACCTCGACCACGTCGTCACTCGGGCTGTTCGGGAACTCGGTCTGGGCGGTCACAACCACCTTTCCTACCACTGCCGGGGCCGCCGGGCTCGGTGCTGAGCGGCCCGGCTGGGTTGGGCGCGCGTGAGACAATCCGATAGCCTTAGCTGCCAACCCATGCGGTTGGTTTGTCCGAGTGGCGGAATGGCAGACGCGCTAGCTTGAGGTGCTAGTGCCCTACTAATGGGCGTGGGGGTTCAAGTCCCCCCTCGGACACGCATGGCGCACGGTCGCTTCTCGCGTCGGAGTCGGGAGAGACGGCCCTGTAGAGTTTCCGCTATCGGGGTCGAGAAATGGCCCTTCCGCTGCACGATCGACGCTCGGCCAGTACGAACGACCCTCTCTCGCAAGCTAGTACGCCTAGGGTCGGCGTAGCGTCAGCAAGATCAAACTTTCTGCGTTGACAGGTCAACCGCATGCATGATGGTGCCCACGTAGGCGTCGAGATCGACCTCGACGCTTTGTGGGCGGCCGTGCCCTGCCCCACGCTGGTCATCGATCGCGAGGGAATCGTGCGGGCGCTGAGCGGATCGGCCCAGTCCCTGCTGCCCGGTGCGACGCAGGGCGGCCGGATCGACGAGTCCGTTGACTGGCTGTCGCGCGCGCATCACCGTCTCGTCCAGCTTGACCCCGATGCCGTCGATCGGAAGGCGTCCGTCGTGTCGGGAAGCGTGGAGAGTCGAAAATTCGACGCGCACGCAGCGGTTCTGCCCAGCGGTGAGGTGGCGTGGTCGCTGGTCGAGGACACCGGCCAGTTGTTGCGGGAGGCGCAAGAAGCGCTGGCGCGCGAGCAGGAACGCACGGCGATCCTGCTCGAGGCGTCTTCGGTGTTGAACGCGTCGCTGAACGTCGACCGCTGCCGGGAAGCGACGGTGCAGATGGCCACCCGGCACCTGTCGGACGCGGCGGCGCTGGTGGCCCCCGCGGGCCGCGGCCGGCGGCTGCCGGTCTTCTACAGCAGCGCGGCCGGGGCCGTTGAGCAATGCAGCGTCGACGCCGACCCAGCGGTGGTGGCGGGTTTGAGCGAGGCTCTGCACGGGTTCCCACCCGTTTCCTCGGGCTGGATCGATCCCGTGACGGTACCCGATTGGCTTGTACCGCAAGATTTCTCGGGCCCGGTGGGGTCCGTGATGATCCTGACGCTGCCCGGGCACGGGGTTTCGGCGGGGGCTCTGGTGTTGCTGCGGCGCACCGACCGGCCGGTGTACAGCGCGGACGAAGAACTCTTCGCCGGCCTGTTCGCCGCGCGTGCCGGGGCGGCGTTGTCCGCCGCACGCCTCTACGCCGAACAGGCCGCCATCACCCGCACCCTGATGCGTGACCTGTTGCCTCCCCCGCTGCACGGGCTGCACGGCATCGAATTCGCCGGCGGCTACCGGGCTTCGAAGGATTACGAGGTCGTCGGCGGCGACTTCTATGACTTCCATCCCGCCGCGCGCCCCGAGGACGAGACGCTGGTGGTGCTGGGCGACGTGTGCGGTAAGGGGCTCGAGGCCGCCGTGATGACCGGCAAGATCCGCAACACACTGCAGGCCCTGACGCCGCTGGCGCAGGACCACGAGGGTGTGCTCACGCTGCTCAACCGCGCCATGTTGTCGTCGGACCACACCCGGTTCGCCACGTTGGTCCTGGCCTCGGTCGCCTACCGGGACGGCCAGGTAATGCTGCGGTTGACCTGCGCCGGGCATCCGCCGCCGTTGATCGTGCGCGACGACGGGCAGGTGGAAGAGGCCAACACCAAGGGCACGCTGGTCGGCGCGCTGGAGCGCATCACCGTGCAATCGTTTGAGACTTCCCTGGCGCCGGGCGAGACGTGCGTGCTGTACACCGATGGCATCACCGAGGCCCGCGGCGGTCCGCTGGGCGATGACTTCTTCGGTGAGCAGCGCCTGGCGGCCGCACTGACCGGATGTGCCGGAATGCCGGCCGAAGCGGTCGTCGAGCGCATCCTGATGCTGGCCACGCAGTGGGTGGGGCAACGCGTGCACGACGACATCGCGATCGTGGCGATCACCGCCCCGCAGCGCACCCACCTCAGCGCCGTCGACGGCCACACCCGGGGCAGGTACGTGGCATGAGGTCCTACGACACCGATATGACCGCCCCACGCGCTACCGGTGCCGCCGACGAACTCGTGATCCGCGAGCGGCTCTGGGGGGCCCTCGCGGACCGGGACGAGTACGCGGCGGCAGCCACCGTGTTCGCCGCGATGGATGCGGGCATGACGCCCGAGGACGTGCTGCTGGAGGTGATCGCCCCCGTCCAGCGCAAGGTGGGCACGGAATGGGCCGCCAACCGCGTCAGCGTCACGCAGGAGCACGCGGCCACGGCCATCAACGACCGCGTCATCGCCGCGCTGGCCCACCACCCCACCAGCAAAACCCCGGCCCATGGTGGTCGAGTCACTCTGGCCTGCGTGGACGGTGAGTGGCACGCTTTGCCCGCCCGGCTGCTGGCGGAGGTCCTACGGCTGCGTGGCTGGCAGGTCGACTTCCTCGGGGCGCAGGTCCCGACCCCGCACCTGATCGCCCACCTGCACCAGCACGGACCCGATGTCGTGGCGCTCTCCTGCTCGATCCCCACCCGGCTGCCCAACGCGCACGCCGCGATCATCGCGTGCCAGTCCGCCGGTTTCCCCGTCCTGGCCGGCGGGGCCGCGTTCGGCCGCGACGGCCGTTTCGCCCGGCAGCTGAGCGCCGACGCGTGGGCACCCGACGCGCGGACCGCCGACAAACGCCTGCGCCGCGGATTCCCCGCCGTTCGACGCACTTTCAGCCGCCAGCCGGTCAATGACCTGCCGCATCTGGCCGACCAGGAGTACACCATGGTGAGCCGGAGCGCGGGTCAGCTGGTCAAGTCCACCGTCGCCGATTTGGAGGACCGCTTTCCCGCCATGCGCGCCTACTCCACGCCGCAGCGCCAGCACACCGTGGAGGACGTCGCCCACATCGTCGACTTCCTCGCCGTGAGCCTGTACACCGACGACGACGCGCTGTTCGCCGACTTCATCACCTGGACGGCCGACATCCTCGCCGCGCGGGGCGTTCCGGCGGCGTCGCTTCACCCCGCGTTGGATTTGCTGGATGCACAACTCAAGGAGTTCCCCCGCAGCCAGCGCCTGCTGCGCACAGCAAACGATGCCCTCGGCGCCGTCGCCGGCCCGGGAGCGTCCCGATGAACCTGTTCCTGAGCGTCGCCGCGACAAGGCGATCGGCCTGCGTGCAGGTCGCCGGCGACCTGGTCTACGAAACCGTCGACGCCATGGTGGACGCCGCCGGTCAACTACTCGCCCGGCAGCCCGCCCTGGCTGACCTGCATCTCGACCTCTCGGAACTGGCATTCTGCGATTCCGCGGGTCTGTCCGCCCTGCTCCTGGTCCATCGCCGCAGCTGTCAGGAGGGCGTGCGTCTGCACCTGGACCACCGACCGCGATTCCTCGATCGCATCCTGGACGTGACCGGTACGTTCGAGCATCTCGTCACCGCGTCCCACTCCGATGTGGGGACGGCGAGCCCGGACCGGCGCGATCAGAACACCCCAGGAGAATCCCGGGTTCGCTGACCGGCGGCCGCCACGAAAGCCCGTAGGGTGGAATGCGACCGATGACACCCAATGGATTCCTCCGGCGCACTGCGACGCGCACGTTCGGCGACCGTCGCGAGGCCGGTCACGCGCTGGCCGAACAGCTGATGTCCTATCGCGACAGGGATGACGTGCTGGTCTTCGGGCTGGCCCGCGGCGGCGTCCCGGTGGCCTGGGAGGTCGCCGCGGCGCTGCACGCCCCCCTGGATGTGTTTCTGGTCCGCAAGCTCGGGGTGCCGCGCTGGTCGGAGCTCGCGATGGGCGCGGTGGCCAGCGGAGGTGGCGTCGTGATGAACGACGACGTGGTGTCCAGCCTGCGCATATCCGACGAACAGGTGCGCGAGGTGATCGAGAGCGAGACGGCCGAACTCGCCCGCCGCGAGGACGCGTACCGGGGCGGGCGCCCGGTGGCCGACCCGCGCGACAAAGTGGTGATCTTGGTCGACGACGGGATCGCCACCGGTGCCAGCATGCTGGCCGCCGTCCGAGCGGTGCGAGCCGCCGGACCCCGATCGATAATCGTCGCGGTCCCCGTGGGACCGCCGTCGAGCTGCCGTGAGCTCGAGCTTGAGGCCGACGAGGTGGTGTGCGTGACGATGCCGCCCGGGTTCGAAGCCGTCGGCCAGGTGTACGGCGATTTTCACCAGGTCAGCGACGACGAGGTGCGCGCGGCGCTCGCCACGCCCACCGGCTGAGTGCTACTTGGCGGCCTCGTCACCGCGGCCCTCGGCCGGCACCGCCGACTCTTCGGTGGCCTCTGAGTCGGCTTCCCCCGGTTCGTGCGGGGCGTCCTCGGGATAGTCGACGGCCTCGTCGCCGGCATCGGCCTGAACGTCCTCGTGCTGGGCTGCTCCGCCCGCGTCGCGCCGCTGCCGCTCCTGCAGCGCGTCGATGATCAACAGCACCACCCCGAGCACGCTGGCGCCGATGCATACCCAGGCCACCAACTCGTTGCTCGTGACCACGGCGAACACCAACGCGACGAGCCCGACCAGGGCCAGTACCAGCGCAATGATCAGCATCGGTCATCCTCCAAGCGGCGAGCGGGACAGCCAGTTCGTGTGCAGGTCTAGTGTGCCAACCGCGCAGTTCGGCGAGTGTCCGGCACGCCTGTGAGGCTAGTTGTTACCCCGATTGAATTGGTCGAATCCGCCTGCCTCGGCGCTGGAGTCGACGGGCGCCGCGGATCCGCGCTGGCCGAGCTCTTCCAGCTGCGATTCCAGGTAGGTCTTGAGCCGGGTCCGGTACTCGCGTTCAAAGGTGCGCAGCTGCTCGAGGCGGCCTTCCAGGACGGTGCGCTGCTGGTTGATTGTGCCCATGATCTCGGAGTGCTTGCGTTCGGCGTCGGCCTGCAGGGCGTCGGCCTTCTCCTGGGCCTGACGCAGCTGGGTCTCGGAGCGGGTTTGCGCATCCGAGAGCATCGCGTCGGCGCGCTGCCGGGCCTCGGTGACCGTGGTCTCGGCGGTCTGGCGGGCCTCGGTGAGGATCTGGTCCGCGTTGGCGCGGGCGTCGGCCAGCATCTTGTCCGACTCGGCCTTGGCGGTGCTGGTCAGCCGGTCGGCGGTGTCCTGGGCCAGGCTCAACACCCGAGCGGCCTTCATGGCCTGTTCCTCGTTGCTCGCCGCGGGGGCGGCGGGAGCGGCGGGTGCGGCGACCGGTGCCGCCTTGGGCGCCGGCTCCGGCTCGGGAACGGGGATCGCCTGGGTGGGCGCGGCCGCGGGAGCGGCGCTGGCGCCACCGCCGGCAGCAAGCTCCTGGTCCAGTTCCTCGATCCGCTGACGCAGATCGCTGTTCTCTTCGATGAGCCGCGTCAGCTCGGCCTCCACCAGATCGAGGAAGGCGTCGACCTCGTCTTCGTTGTAGCCCCGCTTGCCGATCGGTGGCTTACTGAACGCCACATTGTGGACGTCGGCTGGTGTAAGCGGCATTGTTTCGTCCCCTCAAGTTCCTGTCTAACGTTCTGGAAAGTGTAGAACGCAGTGGTAGCCGTCGCGCAACTGCCGTCCATCCTGTCACACCAGGCGCGACGGTTGCTGTTTAGGCCAATAAATAAGAACCAATTTCAAACACTCAGGGCAATAAAATCCGAAACCTTAGAATTTTTAAATCGCAGGCACCAAACCGAGGCTAAAACGTGGCCGAACCGTCTCCAGGCTGGAAGGCGGCTCCCGCCGACGGCCGGATCGGCTTACGCCGCGGCGCCGAAGGCCAGCTGCATGCCGATGAACGCGACCAGCAGCAACACCATGATCGACAGGTCGAAACGGACCGCCCCGATGGTGAGCTGTGGGATCAGCCGCCGCAACAACTTCACCGGCGGATCCGTTATCGACATGATGATCTCGAGGATCACCACCGTGAAACCGGTGGGATGCCAGTCACGGCTGAACGAGCGAATGAACTCGACGACAACCCGGGCGATGAGCAGCAGCCAGAAGATGAACAGCGCAAACCCAAGGATCTGAAAGAACAGCACCAACTGAAGAGCCCCGACCTTACCGATGAGAAGTCAAGCGCCGCGGGCTTTCGCGGCGCCTGCCAGCGTACCGACTCCGGGCCTCGGGCCACATCTCAGCCGGTCCGGCCACCGAAGCGGCGCCGAACCCGGCGCCGCTCAACCGCGGGTTATTGGTAAGCGTAGAAACCGGTTTCGGCGATCCGGCGACGCTCCTCGGGGGACACATCGACGTCCGCGGGCGAGAGCAAGAACACCTTGGTCGCCACCTTGTCGAAGGAGCCACGCAACGCGAAGGCCAAGCCTGCCGCGAAGTCGACCAGCCGCTTCGCGTCGGCGTTGTCCATGGACACCAGGTCCATGATGACCGGGGTGCCGTCGCGGAACCGCTCGCCGATGGTGCGGGCCTCGCTGTAGTCCTTGGGCCGCAGCGTGGTGATCTTCGAGAGCGGGTGGCCCTCTTCGAACATCATCGCCATCCGGCGCGGGTCCATCGCCAGCGCGCCGCGGGTGGAATTGCGCAACCAGGATCCGAAGCGCGGCCTGCCCATCTCGGGCCGCTCGAACTCGCGGGGGTGGACGGCGCCGTAGCGCGGCTCCTCCCCGTAGCCGCCGCGGTAGCCGCTCGGCGGCGGGTAGTCGGCGGGCTCGCGCGGGTCGTCGTAGTCACGCCCCTCGTAGCGGCCGTACCCGTCGTCGAAACGCGGCCGCGGAAAACCGCGGGAGGGCGCGTGGTCGTCGTAATACTCGTCGTCGTAGTCGTCCATCGGGGCCATACCGAAATAGGCCTTGACTTTGTGCAGTGTGCTCATTGCGTTGACCCCTTCTAGCCCCTGATGCTTGGTGTCAGTGATGAAGATGTGACTACAGTGACTTAATACGGTGACGGTAGCGGCCGGGGACCCAATAGCGCGGTACCGACACGCACACACGTCGATCCGTGTTTAACGGCAATTTCGAAATCGTCGGACATGCCGGCGGACAGGCCGACGGCGTTCGGATGGGATTCCAGGATGCGCAGGTGCTCGGTTCGCAGGCGTTCGAAGGCCGCGTCGGGACTCGATCCCAGCGGCGGAATGGCCATCAGACCGGCCAGTTCCAGGCACTTCGCGTCCTCGGTCTGAGCGCACAATTGGTCGACCGCTCCCGGCGCCGAGATGTCGACGCCGCCCCGCGTCTCGTCGCCGTCGAGGCTGACCTGGATGTAGACCCGCATCGGATCGGAGCGGCGGCCCTCGGCCAGGGCCGCCGACACGCCCCGGTCGAGCGCGCTGACGAGGTGGGAGCTGTCCACCGAGTGGGCGGTGTGCGCCCAGCGGGCAACCGACCGGGCTTTGTTTCGCTGAATGTGGCCCACCATGTGCCAGCGCAGGGCCGGTACGTCCGCCCGCGACGAGGCCGCTAAGAGTTTGGTGACTTCGCTCACTTTTGCCGACGCTTCCTGATCCCGCGATTCGCCGACGGCCCGGCAACCCAATCGCGACAAAGTCACGACATCGGTTGCTGGAAAGAATTTGGTAATCGGCAGAAGTTCGATTTCACCGACATTGCGACCCGCCGCTTCCGCTGCCGCCGCAAGGCGCGAACGCACGGCCGCTAATGCGTGGGTCAATTCCGTTTCGCGGTCGCTGTGACTCTCCGGGGCCCCACCCGCCATCGCAGTCACTCCATCCACACCAGCGAGGCCAGCCGCCCGGTTGGGGCGTCCCGGCGGTGACTGAACAACGTCGGGTCGGCCACGGTGCACCGCGGATCGATGTCGATGGCCGTGACACCCAACTGCTTTAGCTGGCAAGCGATTCCGGCCCGAAGGTCGAGTCCGGGGGTGCCCACCGCGGTCGTGGTGCGGCTGCCGGGCAGCGCGGCCTCCACCTCGTCGGCCATGGCGGCGGGCACCTCGTAGTTGCGCCCACTGACCGCCGGTCCCAGCAGGACCGAGATGTCTTCGACGTGCGCACCCAGCCCCAACATCGCCTCCACGGTGCGGGCCACCACCCCGAGCTGGGCGCCGACGCGGCCCGCATGCACCCCTGCGGCCACGCCGGCGCGCGCGTCGCCCAACAGCACCGGCACACAGTCGGCGGTCACCACGGCCAGCGCCAGTCGCGGGGTGCTGGTCACCAACGCGTCGGTGCCGTCGACGGCGCTCCGGGGCCCGTCGACCACCTCCACCCGATCACCGTGGACCTGATTCATCCACACCACGCGGTGGGAACCCAGGCCGATGGCTGCCGCCAGCCGATCTCGGTTGGCAGTCACCGCCGCCGGATCGTCGCCGACGTGGTCGCCCAGGTTGAAGGTGTCGAACGGTGGTCCCGAGACACCGCCCGCGCGGCTGGTGGTCACCCGCCGGATGCGCACGCTCACCTTTTCAGTATCCGGAGTGCACTGCCTGCCGGCGGGCAGCGCCATCCAGCCCCTGATTTTCGTGGCCGGTTTGTCGCGCACTGGCAAGCAAATCGAGACCCTCAGCGACGCATGAACGGCGGCACGTCGACGTCGTCGTCGTCACCGCCGATATTCAGCGTGGCGCCGTTGGTGTGGACCGGCACGCTGACGGCGTCGACGGGTTCGAACAGGGTCGAGGTGAGCTTGCCGGCCTTCGCCGACTCGATCCGGTGCGCCCCGCCCTTCTCCGCCGCCGTGCCACCCACCACGGGCTTGCGGCCGGCGCCGGCGGCGTCGAAACCCGCTGCGATGACGGTGACGCGCACCTCGTCACCCAGCGAATCGTCGATGACCGTGCCGAAGATGATGTTGGCGTCCTGGTGGGCGGCGTCCTGCACCAGCGAGGCCGCCTCGTTGATCTCGAACAGGCCGAGGTCACTGCCGCCGGCGATCGACATCAGTACGCCGTGGGCGCCCTCCATCGACGCTTCCAGCAGCGGTGAGTTGATCGCGATCTCGGCCGCCTTGAGCGAGCGTCCTTCGCCGCGCGCGGAGCCAATGCCCATCAGGGCCGTGCCCGCGCCGGACATGATGCCCTTGACGTCGGCGAAGTCGACGTTGATCAGGCCGGGCGTGGTGATCAGGTCGGTGATGCCCTGGACGCCATTGAGCAGCACCTCGTCGGCGCTGCGGAACGCATCCATCAGGGACACGGCGGCGTCGCCCATCTGCAGCAGCCGGTCGTTGGGGATCACGATGAGGGTGTCGCAGCTCTCACGCAACGACGAGATGCCACTCTCGGCCTGGTTGCCCCGCCGCTTGCCCTCGAACGAGAACGGCCGGGTGACCACGCCGACGGTCAACGCGCCCAGCTTTCGCGCGATACTGGCCACGACCGGCGCGCCGCCGGTGCCCGTCCCGCCGCCCTCGCCGGCGGTGACGAACACCATGTCCGCTCCGCGCAGCAGCTCCTCGATCTCGTCCTTGGCGTCCTCGGCGGCCTTGCGGCCGACCTCCGGGTCCGCGCCGGCGCCCAGCCCGCGGGTGGAGTCGCGGCCGACGTCGAGCTTGACGTCGGCATCGCTCATCAACAGCGCCTGCGCGTCGGTGTTGATCGCGATGAACTCCACGCCCTTGAGACCTTGTTCGATCATTCGGTTCACGGCGTTGACGCCGCCGCCACCGATACCCACGACCTTGATGACGGCCAGGTAGTTATGCGGGGGGGTCATCATTCGTTTTCCTCCCTGGTGGGCTCAGTTCTGCGCGACGGGTTTCCTTCCCGAGCGTCCGCGGTCCTCCCTGGCAAACCCTCAACCTCAACCATAGAGTTAGAGTTATGTCAAGTAGTTCCGCGCAACCAGAACGGTATGGGTATGGCGCGCCCTAACCCCGCAGGCGCGCCGAAGCGCCGCCCGCAAATTTTTTCTGTTACGGCGGTCACACGGGGCGCCGCTACTTCACCGTTGGGAGATCCGGGCTCGAGACGTCGTAGGTCCGTCCGGGCTGGGTCAGCAGCGCGGCCAGCTTCTCGGCCTTCTCGTCGGTGCGATCGGTCGTCCCCCAGATGACGACGCGACCGTCGCCCAGCGTGAGCGTGATCGAGGCCACCGAGGGGGCCGCGACCCGGCCCACCTGACCCGCGACTTCGGGCCGCAGCGCGGTCAGCACCTGCAACGCGGCCTTGGTCGCCGGGTCGTTCGGGCCGGGGTCGGCGACGTCGAGGTACGGCAGCGCCGGCGGCGGCGGCCCGGTCGCGAAATCGACGCCGTCACGGTCGAAGAGGTGCGGACCGTCCGGAAAGTCCTTCACCGCCACCGGAACTCGCTCGACGATGGTGATGCGCAGAGCCGACGGATACTGCCGCTGCACCCGCGCGCTGGCCACCCGCCGGATCGCCGCCACCCGGTCGGCGACCTGGTTGGTGTTGATCTGCAGTAGCGGCGTCCCCGGCCGCACCCGCGCCGCGTCCAGCACCTCTTCCCGGGTCACCACCCCGGTGCCGACCACGACAATGTTGCGGGCCGACATCGCGGGCGTGAAGTAGAGGATCAGCGCCAGCCCGATCCCCAAGACGACCAGCAACACCGTCACCAACAGCATCTTCAGGCCACGGACCACGCCCCGCGCGACGGGTTTGGGCTCGTCGACCGTGCGTCCACTCACCCGGCGCTTGGCCTCGCGGCGGGCTTCCTCGATGGCGGTGGCGCGCTCCTGCGCGGCGCGGCGTTCGGCTCGTTCGCGGCGGGCCCGCCGGCGTGGTCCCTCGAATTCGTCCGGTGTGACCGGGGTTTCGGCTCCGGGTCCCCCGACGAACAGCGGCTCGGTGACCTCGTCGCCGGCGGGCTCGCCCACGTGCAGATTGCCCGTGTCCTCGGCGTCGTTCGGCTGGGTCATCGCAACACCCCCGGCCGGCCGGGCGCGCTGCGGTTGTCCCTGTCCCGCAGCGCGGTCACGATCTCCGGCCCGAGCAAGGTCACATCGCCCGCGCCCATGGTGACGATGACGTCGCCGGGGCCGGCCTCCGCGGCCACCTGCTCGGCGACGGCGGAGAAGTTGGGCAGGTAGCGCACCGGCGCGCTGACGTGCTCGGCGACGCTGGCGCCGCTGACACCGGCGAGCGGTTGCTCGCGCGCGCCGTAGACGTCGAGGACGAACACCTCGTCGGCCGCATCGAGTGCGTGACCGAACTCCGCGGCGAATTCCTTTGTGCGCGAATATAAATGGGGCTGGAACACCACCAGGCTGCGACCGCCGCCGCTCTGCTCGAGGACCGTGCGGACCGCCGCCAGCGTGGCGCTGATCTCGGTGGGATGGTGGGCGTAGTCGTCGAAGACGCGCACCGACCCGGCGTTGCCCACGAGTTCGAACCGGCGGCGCACCCCCTCGAATCCGGCCAGCCCGTCGAGCACCGCGTCGACCGGGGCGCCGATCTCGATCGCCGCCAGCAGCGCGCCCAGCGCGTTGAGCGCCATGTGCCGTCCGGGCACCGACAGCCGCATCACCCGGGGATACTTTTCGCCCGCCAGCTGGACGTGCGCGACCGCCTCGGTGCCCTGCTGCTCCCAGGACAACAGGGTGGCGGCGTGGTCCTTTTCCGGCGCGGATCCGTAGCGCAGCACCCGGATTCCCAACTCGGCGGTGCGCCCCGCCAGCGCGGCAGCGCCCGGGTCGTCGACGCACACCACCAGCGCTCCCCCCGGGGCGAGCCGCTCCACGAAGGCGTCGAACACCCCGACGTAGGCGTCGGCGCTGCCGTAGAAGTCCAGGTGATCGGCCTCGATATTAGTGACCACCGCGACGTTGGGCGTGTACTCGAGCAGCGAGCCGTCGCTTTCGTCGGCCTCGGCCACGAAGCAGTCGCCGCTGCCGTGATGGGCGTTGGTTCCGGCCTCCCCCATCTCGCCGCCGACCGCGAACGACGGGTCACGTCCGCAATGCTGCAGCGCCACGATCAACATGGACGTCGTCGTGGTCTTGCCGTGCGTGCCGGTGACCATCAGCGTCGTGCGCCCGTCCATCAGGCGGGCCAGCACCGCCGGCCGCAGGATCACCGGGATGCCGCGCCGCCGGGCTTCGACGAGCTCGGGGTTGGTCTTCGGGATGGCGGCGTGGGTGGTGATGACCGCGGTCGGGCCGCCCGGCAACAGGTCGAGCGACGACGCGTCGTGGCCGATGCGGATCGACGCGCCCCGGGCCCGCAACGCGTGCACGCCGCGCGACTCCTTGGCGTCCGACCCGGATACCAGCGCGCCGCGGTCCAACAGGATGCGGGCGATGCCCGACATGCCGGCGCCGCCGATGCCCACCATGTGCACCCGCTGCAGCTCGGGCGGCAGCTGTTCGGCGTTCACCGTCGCCCTCCCGCCGCTGCCTTCCTGGCGATGTCCAGCGCCGCCTGTGCCACTTGCCGCGCCGCGTCGGGGTGCCCCACGCGCGCGGCGGCCGTCGTCATCGCCGCCAACCGCGGCGGGTCGTTGAGCAGCCCGGCCACCTCGCGGGCGACCAGCTCCGGCGTCAAGGCGGCGTCGGCGACCACCATTCCGCCCCCGGCGTTGACCACGGGCAGCGCGTTGAGCCGCTGCTCGCCGTTGCCGATCGGCAGCGGCACGTAGATGGCCGGCAGGCCGACCGCCGAGACCTCGGCGACGGTCATGGCCCCCGACCGGCAGATCGCCAGGTCGGCGGCGGCGTAGGCCAGGTCCATCCGGTCGAGATAGGGCAACGCCACGTACGGCGGGTCACCGGGTTGGCTCTGTCGCAGCTCGAGGGTGTTTTTCGGTCCGTGCGCGTGCAGTACCGACACGCCCGCGGCGGCCAGGTCGGCGGCGGCCCCGGACACGGCCCGGTTCAGCGACACGGCGCCCTGCGAGCCGCCGAACACCAGCAACACCCGCGCGTCGTCGGCGAAGCCGAAGTGCCTGCGCGCCTCGGCGCGCAGGGCGGCGCGGTCCAGCGAGGTGATGGCCTCCCGCACCGGTATCCCGACCACCTCGGCGCGCGGCAGCCCGCAATCGGGCACCGCGGCGAGCACCCGGTCGGCACGGCGGGCGCCGACCCGGTTGGCCAGCCCGGCGCTGGCGTTGGCTTCGTGGATCAGCACCGGGACGCGGCGCCTGCGGCCGAGACCGCGGGGAATCCCGCGGGCGGCGAGGTACGCCGGTAGCGCCACATATCCGCCGAAGCCGATGATGACGTCGGCGTCGACCGCCTCGAGCACGGCCCGCACCTCCCGGACCGCGCGCCACACCCGCGGGGGCAACCGGGCCAGGTCGCCGCTGGGCTTGCGCGGTAGCGGCACCGGCGTGATCAGCTCGAGGTGGTAACCGCGCTCGGGCACCAGCCGGGTCTCCAGCCCGCGGTGGGTGCCCAGCGCGGTGATGCGAACCTGCGGATCGAGCGCGCTCAGCGCGTCGGCCACCGCCATCGCGGGCTCCACGTGACCGGCGGTGCCCCCGCCGGCCAGCACCACCGACAGCGGCTTGAGGGGCTTAAGAGCCGACAACGCGGCACCGGCGGGCTGGGGGGTTGCCCCCCGCCCGCCGGCCGGCTTGCTGACCGTGTCGTTCACCCGTAACGCTGACCTTCCAATGCGCGAGCGCGCCGTGCCTGGCGCTGGCCGGCGTACCGCTGGCCAGATCCATGATGCACCGCCTTGCGGGCCGGCCGGGCGGCTGTGCTGGAGAAGGCCGGCCGCAGCGGTTCCTCAGCCTTGCGGGAACGCTTGCGGGCGGGCGCCTGGGCGGCCTTCCGGGTGCCGTTGCGCGACGGGGCACCCTTGGCCGGTTGCTTGCCGCCGCGCTTGCGGTCGCGGAACGACTCCAGCCGGGTCGGCACGTACGGCTGGGGCAGGGGCAGCCGCAGGAACCGGTTCACCTTGTCGTCGCGGCCGGCACGCAGCGCGGCCACCGCCTCTGGTTCGTGACGGGCCGCGTTGGCCATGATCCCGATCATGAAAAGCGTTGCCGCCGTGGAGGTTCCGCCCGCGGAAATGAGCGGCAGCTGAATGCCGGTCACCGGCAGGATCCCGATCACATAACCGATGTTGATGAACGCCTGGCCCAGCACCCACATCGTCGTGGTGGCGGTCAACAGCCGCAGGAACGGGTCGGCCGAGCGCCGGGCAATGCGCATCCCGGTGTAGGCGAACAACCCGAACAGGACGAGCAGGCCGAACGCGCCCACGAAGCCCAGCTCCTCGCCGATGATCGCGAAGATGAAGTCGTTGTGGGCGTTGGGCAGGTAATTCCACTTGGCCACGCCCTGCCCCAGGCCGTCGCCGAAGATGCCGCCGTGTGCCAGGGCGAACTTCGCCTGGCGGGCCTGGTAGCCGGTGTCCATGGGGTCGTTCTCGGGGTTCATCCAGGACTTCACCCGGTCCGAGCGGTAACCCGCGGACATGGCCAGGATCGCGCCGGCCATGACGACCGCCAGCAGCGAGGTGGCGAAGACGCGCAGCGGCAGCCCGGCGTACCACAGCAGCGCGAGCAGGATGATGCCCAGCGACACCGTCTGCCCGAGGTCGGGCTGGGCCACGATCAGCGCCAGCGCGATGACCGCGGCCGGGACCAGCGGGATCAGCATCTCGCGCAGCGAGGCCCGCTCCAGCCGGCGGGCCGCCAGCAGATGCGCACCCCAGATGGCGAAGGCGATCTTGGCCAGCTCGGACGGCTGCATGGAGAAGCCGGCGATGACGAACCACTTCCGCGACCCGTTGGCCAGGTTTCCGATGCCCGGCACCAGCACGAGCACCAGCAGGATGACGGTGACGACGTACCCGGTGAAGGCGACGCGGCGGATGAACCGCACCGACATGCGCAGCGAGGCGTAGCAGGCGATCAGGCCGATCACCGTCCACAGCACCTGCTTGCCGAAGATCACCCAGGCCGACCCGTCGGCGTCGTAGGACCGCACCCCCGACGCCGACAGCACCATGATCAGGCCGAGCGTGGTCAGCAGCCCGGCCACCGCGATGATCAGGTGGAAGGAGGTCATGGGCCGGCTCAGCCAGGCGCCGAACCGGCTGCGCTCTTCGTTTTTGACCTGCGTTTTCGCGGCCGGCTTGGCCTCCGAAGTGCCGGCGGTGCTCACGGGGCCGGTCGCCTCGTCGGCGTCGGCCTCGCCCGGCTCGGCCGCGGCGGTGTCGGCGGTCGCTTCGGTTGCTTTGCCCCGGCCTCTCAGCCGGGCCAGCGGATTACCCACGCCCGCCTACCGGGTGGCCGCGCGGACGGCGGCAGCGAAGGCGTCGCCACGGTCGGCATACCCGCTGAACTGGTCGAACGACGCGCCGGCCGGCGCCAGCAACACCGTGTCGCCGGGCCGGGCCAGGTCGCGGGCCGCGGCCACCGCCGCGGTCATGACGGAAGTGCCGAGATCCCCGCCCGAAGGTTTCACTTCTGTCACATCTGCACCAACAACCACAGCCGTCGCATTCATATCAGCATCCTCGCCTGTCACAACCTGGACGACGGGCACATCCGGCGCGTGTCGCGATAACGCCTCTGCAACCTCTTCGCGATCTCGGCCGATGAGCACCGCGCCGACCAGCCGGGGGGCCATTTTGGCGACCTCGGCGTCCACCGATGCGCCCTTGAGCAAACCGCCGGCCACCCACACCACGCGGGGGTAAGCCAGCACGGACGCCTCGGCGGCGTGCGGGTTGGTGGCCTTCGAGTCGTCGACGTAGGTGATCCCGTCGGCGACCGCGACCACCTCGGCCCGGTGCCGGCCCACCCGGAAGGACGCGATCGCATCGGCGATCGCCCCGGCCGGCACACCGACGCTGCGCGCCAGCGCCGCCGCGGCGAGCGCGTCCAGGATGCCGACGGGCCCCGGCACGGGGATCGTTTCGACGGGCAGCAGCGCGAGGTCGTCGGCGAAGGCGCGGTCGATGAGTTGGCCGTCGCGCACGCCCAGTTCGCCCGTCGCCGGCTCGCCGAGCCGGAAGCCGACGCGCACCGGGGCCGCGGCGGTATCCAGCAACGCGGCCGCCCGGGCGTCGTCGAGCCCCACGACCGCCACCCGGCCGTCGAGCACCCGCGCCTTGGCCGCCGCGTACTCGGCCATGGTGGAGTGCCAATCCAGGTGGTCTTCGGCGATGTTGAGGACGACGCCCGCCTCGGGCCGCACCGAGGGCGCCCAGTGCAGCTGGAAGCTGGACAGCTCGACGGCCAGCAGCTCGGCGGGCGCGTCGAGGACATCGAGGACCGGATCGCCGATATTGCCGCACAACAGGCTGCTCCGGCCCGCGGCGGTCAACATCGCGTGCAGCATCGACGTCGTGGTGGTCTTGCCGTTCGTGCCGGTCACCACCAGCCAGCGCCGCGGGGGCCCGTACTGGCCCGCCGCGTCGAACCGCCAGGCCAATTCCACGTCGCCCCAGACCGGCACGCCCGCCGCCGCGGCGGCGACCAGCAGCGGTGTGTCCGGCCGAAATCCCGGGCTGGTGACCACCAGCGCGTAGTCCGCAACGCTTTGCGTGGCCGCCGGCGTGGTCGCGGTCGCCACGCCGGCTTCGGCGTAGCGCCGCAGCGTGGCCGGGTCGTCGTCGCACAGGGTCGGCGCCGCGCCGAACCGGGCCAGGGCCGCCAGCACCGCCTTGCCGGTGACGCCGCCGCCGGCCACCAGCACGGGTGCGCCCGGCACCAAGGGCTCGAGCCCGGGCACGTCAGGCACCGATCGCGCCCAGCCACTCACCGTAGAAAAGGGCCACGCCCAGACCGCAGGTGATCGCCGTGAGCAGCCAGAAGCGGATGATCACCGTGGTTTCGGCCCAGCCGGCCAACTCGAAGTGGTGGTGGAAGGGCGCCATCCGGAACACCCGGCGCCCGGTGGTGCGGAAGGCCAGGATCTGCAGCACCACCGAAGTGACCTCGGCGACGAATAGCGACCCCAGCACGACGGCGAGGATCTCGGTGCGGCTGGTCACCGACAGGCCCGCGATGATGCCGCCCAGCGCCAGTGATCCGGTATCCCCCATGAAAATCTTTGCCGGAGCGGCATTCCACCACAAAAAGCCGATGCAGGCGCCCGCGGTGGCGGCCGCGACGAGCGCCAGGTCCAGCGGGTCACGCACGTTGTAGCAGCCCAGGCCCGGAGCGGTGACGCAGGCGTTGCGGTACTGCCAGAAGGTGATCAACACGTAGGCGGCGGTGACCATCGCCATGCACCCCGCGGCCAGCCCGTCGAGGCCGTCGGTGAAGTTGACCGCGTTTGACCAGGCGCTGACGACCACCACGCAGAACAACACGAACAGCCCCGGAGCCAAAGTGACCGTGGCGATCTCGCGCACGTAGGACAAATCCGAGCTGGCCGGTGTCAACCCGCTGCCATTGCGGAACCGCAAAACCAGCACCCCGAACAGCACCGCGGCGGCTACCTGCCCGACGATCTTGGCCGTCTTGTTCAGCCCGAGATTGCGCGACCGGCGAACCTTGATCAGATCGTCGAGGAAGCCGACGCCACCGAGCACGGTCGCCAGGCCCAGCACCAGGAGACCCGACGCGGTAACGCCCTCGCCGTCGAAGGCCAGCCCGGCCAGGTGCGTCCCGAGGTATCCCGCCCAGATGCCGGCCAGGATCGCCACCCCGCCCATCGACGGCGTGCCGCGCTTGGCGTGATGGCTGGGCGGCCCGTCCTCACGGGTGTGATGGCCGAAGCCCTGCCGGGTGAACAACCGAATCAGCGCCGGCGTCAACAGGATTGACACAGCGAGCGCGACGGCCACCGCGATCAGGATCTGCCTCACGCGCCCGTCCCGCTCTCGGTGTCGTCTGCGGCCAGCGCGTCGGCCAGCGCGCCCAGCCCGGCCGCGTTGGAGGCCTTGACCAGGATCACGTCGCCGGGCCGGACTTCGGCCCGCAGCAACGCGAGGGCGGCGTCGGCATCGGCCACGTTGACGGCCCCACGATCACCGGAAGCTCCCCACGAGCCCTCCATGACCGCTCCGTGGTGCATGGCGCTCATCGACCTCCCACTTCCCACGACGACAAGTCGAGACACATCTAAGCGCACGGCCAGCCGGCCGATGCGATCGTGTTCGGCCACCGCGTCCTCGCCGAGCTCGGCCATTTCGCCCAGCACCGCCCAGCTCCTGCGCTTTTCGTCGGCGCCGTGGGCGATCCAGGCCAGCGCCTGCAGTCCGGCGCGCATCGAGTCGGGGTTGGCGTTGTAGGCGTCGTCGATCACCGTGACCCCGTCCCCGCGGGTGGTCACGTGCATCCGGTGCCGCGACACCGGCCCGGCGTGCGCCAGCGCGACGGCGACCTGCTCGACGGTGGCGCCGCATTGCAGCGCGACGGCGGCGGCGCACAGCGCGTTGGCGACCTGATGGTCGCCGTACACGCCCAGCCGCACCTCGACCGCGCTGTCCATCGCGTGCAGGGTAAAGCGGGGCCTGGCCAGTTCGTCCAGCGACACTCCGTCGGCCCAGACGTCGCTGGGACCGGAATCGGTGCGGCTGGACCGGCTGACCCGCACCACCCGCGCCTCGGTGAGGTCGGCCATCGCCGCCACAATCGGGTCGTCGGCGTTGAGGATGACCACTCCGGATGACGGAACAGATTGGGGCAGTTCGGATTTGGTACGCGCGATGGCTTCCCGGGAGCCGAACTCGCCGAGGTGGGCGGTCCCGACGTTGAGGACCACCCCGATCGTCGGCGGGGCGATCTCGGCCAGCGCGGCGATATTGCCGGGATGGCGGGCCGACATCTCGAGCACCAGGTAGTCGGTGCTGCGCGTCGCGCGCAACACCGTCCAGGGGTGTCCCAGCTCGTTGTTGAACGACCCGGGCGGCGCGACCACCTCGCCCAGCGGCTCGAGCACGGCGGCCACCAGGTCTTTGGTCGACGTCTTCCCCGACGAGCCGGTGATTCCGACGATGGTCAGCCCGCCCGCCACCAGCTCCGCGGCCACGGCCCGGGCCAGCTTGGCCAGCGCGGCCAGCACCGCCGCGCCCGAGCCGTCGGTGTCGTGTTCGAGCACCCCGGCCAGGCCGCCGTCGGCGCGGCGGGCCGTCGGTGCCGGAGGCACGACGATGGCGGGCACCCCCACCGGCCGGGCCGCCAGGACGGCGACCGCGCCGGCCGCCGCCGCCGCGTTCGCGTAGTCATGCCCGTCGGCATGGGCCCCCGGCAGCGCGAGGAACAGGCCGCCGGGACCGACGGCGCGCGAGTCGAATTCGACGGTGCCGGTGACGCGGAGCCCGGCGGCGGCCTGCGGCGAGATGTCGGCCAGCGTGCCGCCGACGATGTCGGCGATCTGCGCGACGGTCAGGTCGATCATCGCCGCGCCTTCAGCGCTCGTTCCAGCTCCACCCGGTCGTCGAAGGGGCGGACCTCCCCCGCCGCGCGCTGGCCCGTTTCGTGGCCTTTGCCCGCCACCAGGACCACGTCGCCCGGCCCGGCCCAGGCCACCGCGTGTTCGATCGCCGCCCGTCGGTCGCCGATCTCGACCACCTCGGCCGCACCGCCGCTGGCGGCCGCCCCGGCCAGGATCTGGCGGCGGATGGCGGCGGGGTCCTCGCCGCGCGGGTTGTCGTCGGTGACGACGACCAGGTCGGCCAGCTCGGCCGCCGTCGCGCCCATCGGCGCCCGCTTGCCCGGGTCGCGCTCGCCGCCGGCGCCGAACACCACCGCCAGCCGGCGCCCCGGACGCGCCAGGGTGGTCAGCACCGCCCGCAACGCGCCCGGCTTGTGTGCGTAGTCGACCAGCGCGAGGAAATCCTGGCCGCAGTCGATGTCTTGCATCCGGCCGGGCACCCGGGTCTCGAGCAGCCCCGGCGCAGCCTGCTCCGGAGACACGCCCACCGCATCCAAAATCGCCAGCGCGACAAGGCAATTCGCGATGTTGTAATGCCCCGGCAGCCGGATGCCGACCCGATGGCGCACGCCGGCGGGGTCGATTGCGGTGAACTGCTGTCCCCCGCCGCCCAACGGGGTCACGTCCATGGCGCGCCAATGCGCGGGCTGGTCGGCGGTGCTGACGGTGATCGCGTCGCCGGCCCGGGCGGCCATCGCGCGCCCGGCGTCGTCGTCGATGCAGACCACAACCCGGCGGGCCCGCAGCGGCGACGCCGGATCGAACAGCTTCGCCTTGGCCTCGAAGTAATCCGCCATGGTGGGGTGAAAGTCGAGGTGGTCGCGGGACAGATTGGTGAAGGCGCCCACCGCGAACCCGGTGCCGTCCACCCGGCCCAGCGCCAGCGCGTGGCTGGACACCTCCATAACGACGGTGTCCACCCCGCGCTCGGCCATCGCCGCGAACATGGCCTGCAGCGCGGGGGCCTCCGGGGTGGTCAGCGCGCTCGGAACGTCCGCGCCGGCGATGCGGATGCCGACCGTGCCGATCAGCCCGGCCGTCCGGCCGGCGGCGCGCAGCCCGGATTCGACCAGATACGTCGTGGTGGTCTTGCCGGAGGTTCCGGTGATCCCGACCACCGTTGTCCGCTCCGACGGGTGCCCGTAGACCGTGGCGGCCAGGGCGCCGAGCACGTTGCGGGGCGCCGGGTGCACCAGCGTCGGGACGGCCGATGCCGACGCACCCATCTCCGCCACCCCGGCGGCGTCGGTGAGGACCGCGACGGCGCCGTGCTCGATCGCCTCGGCCGCGTAGCGGGCCCCGTGCGTCGACGCGCCGGTCAGCGCGGCGAACAGGTCGCCGGGCCGCACATCTTGGGCACGCAGCGTGACGCCGGTGACCGCGACGTCGGGCACCACCGCGGCGTGGTCGGCGAGCACCGCCCCGACCTGGGCCGCCAGTGCGGGCAGGCGCGTGCCAGCACCGGCGCTGGGCCGCAGCCCCGTGGGCATCGGCACCACCTGTTCACACCTCCCTGCAGACCCGCGTGATCCTCATGATCGGCCATGACACCCTACCTAGGCGCATCGGCCATGAGGCGTTCCCGCCGTGCGGGGAGGTGACGTGGGTTGCCTGGCGGCGACCCGCAGCGCCCGGCATACGCCGCGCTCGCGATCGCCGCTAAGTTGCCTGCAGTGTCAGCGGCGGACCGGGGTCGGGCGACAGCGGCACGTTCTCGCGCTGCATGAGCCAGCCGGCGATGTTGTGGAACAGCGGGGCCGCCGAGTGGCCCGGCGTACCGTCCGCGTTGCGATCCGGGTTGTCCATCATGATGCCGATGACGTAACGCGGGTTGTCGACGGTGGCCATGCCGGCGAAGGTGATCCAGTAGACGTTGTCGAAGTAGCAGCCGCAGGCCGGGTTGATCTGCTGCGCGGTACCCGTCTTGCCGGCCATCTGGTAGCCCGTCACCGCGGCGGCCGACCCGGTGCCCTGCTGGTAACCCATCGGGTCGCGTTGCACGACGGCGCGCAGCATGTTGCGGACGGTCTGGGCCGTCTGCGCCGAAACCACCCGCACGCCGTCGGGACGCGGTTCTTCCGTCCGGGTGCCGTCGGGCGCGATGGTGGCCTTGACGATCCGCGGCGGTATCCGCACCCCGTCGTTGGCGATGGTCTGATACATGCCGGCCATCTGCAACAGCGTCATCGAAAGGCCCTGCCCGATAGGCAGGTTCGAGAAGGTGCTGCCCGACCACTGGTCGATGGGCGGCACCAGCCCGGCGCTCTCACCGGGCAGGCCCACGTTGGTGCGTTGCCCGAGACCGAATTTGCGGACCATGTCGTAGAAGCGTTCCGGTCCGACGCGCTGCGCAAGCATCAAAGTGCCGACGTTGGAAGACTTTCCGAACACGCCGGTGGTTGTGTAGGGCATCACGCCGTGGTCCCACGCGTCGTGGATGGGCACCCCGCCCATCTGGATCGACCCGGGCACCTGCAGCACCTCATCGGGATTGGACAGGCCGTACTCGATCACCGACGACGCGGTGATGACCTTGTTCACCGAGCCCGGCTCGAACGGCGAGGACACCGCCAGGTTGCCCAGCTGCTTGTCACCCTGGCGCCCGATGTCCTGCGACGGGTCAAAAGTGTTGTCGTTGGCCATGGCCAGCACTTCGCCGGTCTTCGAGTCCAGCACGACCGCCGAGACATTGTGCGCGCCAGAGAGATTCTTCGCCTGCTGGACCTGCTGCTGGACGTAGAACTGGATGTCGTCGTCGAGGGTCAGCTGCACCGTCGAACCGTTTACCGCCCGGTGCCGGTTGCGGTAACTGCCGGGGATGACGACGCCGTCGGATCCGCGGTCATAGGTGACCGAGCCGTCGGTTCCGGACAGCACCGAGTCCAGGGACTCCTCCAGCCCCAGCAGCCCGTGCCCGTCCCAGTCGATGCCGCCGACGATGTTGGCCGCCAACGACCCGCCCGGATATTGGCGCAGATCCTGTCGCTCCGAACCGACTTCGGGGTACTTGTCGGAGATCGCGCTGGCGACGGCCGGATCGACGGCGCGCGCCAGGTAGACGAAGTTCTCGTCGCTTTGCAGCTTCTTCAGCACGGTCGCGGAGTCCGGCTTGTTGCCCAGCCGGGTGGAGACCTCCTTGGCGATATCTCGCAGGCGCTGCTGGGGATCGGGGGCCACCGAGTTCTTGTTCTTGGCCTCTTCCAGTTGCTTGCGAATCCTCTTGGGCTGGAACGTCAACGCGCGCGATTCGGTCGTGAAAGCCAGCTGATCCTTGTTGCGGTCGACGATGCTGCCGCGCACCGCCTTTTCGACGTCGGTGACCTTGAGCTGGCCCGCGGCCTGGGCGCGCAGCGCCGGCGCGTTGGTCACCTGCAGGACGAACAACTGGACCGCGGCCACCACGATCAAGGCCCCGATGGCGGCGTTCCCGGCCCGATGCCGGAAGACGAACGACGCGCCGCGGGTGCCCGCCTGCACCAGCCGGGTGCGCCGCTCCCGCGCCGAGTGCCCGGTGGCGGCGGCGTCCGGCCGGTCGGCCGGGCGCGCCTTCTTGGCGTCCTTGGCTTCCTTGGCCTTCCGGAACCGCTTCGGCTCCCGGACGTCCTCGGCTTGCTGCTTCGCACGCCGCTTGGGCTGGCGAACCCCCTTGGCTTCCTGCGCCTTACGGGGACCGCGCGTCGGCTGCGACCGGCGGTTGCGCGAGGAGTCGCCGCGGCTCACCGGGGCGCACCTGGCGTCGCGACGGGGCCCGGCGCCACGGGCTGCGGCCCGAGCACCGGAGCGAGGGGGACCACGGGAGCCGCGGGGGCCGGCCCGCGCTGCACCGGAACCGGCACCTCCGCGGGTAGCGGCGCGGGCAGCTGCCCGGGCGGTGGAATGGGCAAGCCGCCCAACGGGATCGACACCTCGGCGGGCGCCGGAGCGAGTGCGGGTCCCGCCGGCGCGGGCAGCCCCGGCGCCGGCAGCACCGGGGCCTGCCCGGTGACCGGCGCAACCGGCACACCCGGCGCAACCGGCACACCCGGCGCAGCCGGCAGTTGAGGCCCGGCCGGTGCCAGGTGCTGGCCGCCCAGTGTCGACGCCCCGTCCGGTGCGCGTAGCAGCGCCTCGGGCCCGGACCCCGCCGGTGCGGGCGGCGCCGCGGGATCGGGCTGCAGCCGGACCGGGACCTCCGCGGCGGGCGCCGGCGGCGCCGGGGGCAGCGGCGGGCCCTGGTCGGGGAGCTTGCTGTTCAACGGCGGCGGCGGCACCCCGTCAGCCGGCTTGGGCGTCCCGACCACCACCCAGTTGCCGGACGGGTCCTGGACCAGATGCGCGGTGTCTCGCGTCGGGATCATGCCCTGTTTGCGGGCCGCCTCCGCCAGCGCCGGGGCGGATTCCGCCTCGCGCACATCGCGTTCCAGCGCCTCCTTCTGCTGTTGCAGCAGCCGCGTCTTCTCGCGGGCGTGACTCAACTTGTAGGAGCGCTCGGCGGAATCCGTGGACAACCACAGCGTGAGGCCCAGCCCCAGGCCAAGCGCACCGATGACCAAGACGACGAACGGAACCTTGCTTGCCAGGGTGCGGGGTCGCAGGTCGATCGCGGCCAGCCGGGCCGCCAAACGTTCGCTCAGCCGAGGACGAACGACTCTGGGGGCTTTGGCTTTCCGCGCCTTGGCTCGGGCCTTGGCCTGGCTCGTGCTCTTGGGCCGCGCCGGCCGCTCGACCGGCCGGGCGATCGGGCTGGTGTGCGGTCCGGACTTGGGCGCGCGGCTCTCACGGGTGGGCGCGGAGGTGCGTCCAGGCCGGGGGCGGCGCGCCGGACCGGGATCGGCCGCCGAACGCCGGCTCCGCCGGGCGGAACCGTCGCGTCCGCCGCGGCGATTCGGCGTCTCGCGCTTTGCTTTCATGCGTCGCCCTTTCCGGTTGACTGCTTGACTCGTTGCACGGCTCGCAGCCGCACGGCGGCGCTGCGCGGATTGCGTTCGACCTCGTCGGCGTCCGCACGTTCGGCGCCATGCGTCAGCGACCGGAATCGCGGCTCGTGGCCGGGAAGCTCGACCGGCAGATCCACCGGCGTGCGGGAGGCCACCGCGTCGGCGAACAACCGTTTGACGATCCGGTCTTCCAGCGATTGGTAGGCCAGCACCACCATGCGCCCGCCGACGGTGAGCGCGTCCAACCCGGCCGGAATCGCGCTGCGCAACGAGTTCAGTTCGTCGTTGACGGCGATCCGCAGGGCCTGGAAGGTCCGTTTGGCCGGATGCCCACCGGTGCGCCGGGCCGGGGCCGGGATCGCTTGATACAGCAGGGCTACCAATTCCGCGGTCGAAGTGAAGGGGGCGCGGGCGCGGCGGCGCACGATCTGTGCCGCGATCCGGCGCGCGAATCGCTCCTCGCCGTAGCGGTGCAGGATGTCCGCCAGCCCGGCTTCGTCGTAGGTGTTGACGATGTCGGCCGCCGTCAACGGCGACTCCGGATCCATCCGCATGTCCAGCGGCGCGTCCTGGGCGTACGCGAAGCCGCGCTCGGTTCGGTCGAGCTGCATGGATGACACGCCCAGGTCGAACAACATCCCGTCGACCGATCCGGCTGTGGCGTAACCGGATTCGGTCAGCGCCGCGGCGAGGCCGTCGTAGCGGGTGTGCACCAGCGTGACCCGGTCGGCGAATCGCGCCAGCCGGGCCCGGGCGATGTCCAGCGCGCTGGGATCGCGGTCGAGTCCGATCAGCCGCAACCCCGGCAGGTCGGTGAGGAACCGTTCGGCATGCCCGCCCGCGCCGAGGGTGGCGTCGAGAAGGACTGCGCCCGAACCGTCGGCGTCGTGACGGGTCAGCGCGGGAGTGAGCAGCTCGACGCAGCGATGCAGTAGGACGGGCACATGCCCGAAGTCCGGTGAATCCTCAACCACCGCAACACCTCCCCGGGTCGGGCGAGATGCCCCTGCATCGAGGTCCCTGTCCGAAGGCACGAACCTGGCGTTGGGGAAGTACGCCAGGGTCGGTTCGGGCAGAGGCCACGTTGCACGGGCATGCGCCTCAGATGATGTCGCCGAGTGCTTCATCGCTGGCCGCGGAGAAGTTCTCTTCGTGGGTCTGCTGGTAGTCCTGCCAGGCTTGCGCGTCCCAGATCTCGAGGTAATCGACCGCTCCGATCACCACACAATCCTTGGAGAGGTTCGCGTAGCGACGGTGGTCGGCCGACAGCGTGATGCGCCCCTGCGCGTCGGGATGCTGCTCGTCGGTGCCGGCGGCGAGGTTGCGCAGGAAGGCCCGGGCGTCGGGGTTGCTCCGCGAGGCCTTGCTCGCCCGGCGTGCGAGCTGCTCGAATTCGCCCCGCGGGTAGACGGCGAGGCTGTGGTCTTGGCTCTTGGTGACCATCAACCCCCCTGCCAGCGCGTCACGGAATTTGGCGGGCAACGTCAGCCGCCCCTTGTCGTCGAGTTTGGGCGTGTAGGTGCCGAGAAACACCAGCTCACCTCCCCCTCGGGGTCACCCAAACACTGCAGCCACCATACCCCACAATCCCCCACTTCGCCCCATTGTTGAAGTGTCGTGGCGGACTTTTCCAGGTTATCCGCCACTCCCAGCTGCGCATGCCGTCATCTGGTGGCCTAGGGAGTCACGCCCGGCTCCGCGGCGGGTGGTACAAAACGGCACGTCAGAGCGGCGTGAAGGCACGGGTGGGGCCTAGTGGGGGGACTGCGTGGGGGCCGGTGGGGCCCACAACCTGGGCCGAAGCTCGGTTAGGGCTCGATCCGGCGTCAAAACGGCATCGGCGGCCCGCCGATCACCGGTCAGCCCGGGTGCGTCTGTGACCATGGCGGCGCGGCCGGTGCGGCAGCAGAAATGCAAAAGAAAGGGGCAGCCGATGGCTACCCCTTATGCGTCGGCGATGCCGCTAGTCGTCGAAGCGACGGCGGAACCGGTCTTCCATCCGACTGGTGAACGAGCCACCACCGCCCTTGTTACGGCGCTGGCGGAGCGACCCGGGCGCCGATCCGGGGTGGTCGGGCCGGCCGGACAACCGCGGGCCGGTGATGGCGAATACCACTCCGCCGAACATCACGATGAACCCGAAAACACTGAGAATCGGGAAGTTTCCGATCATGGTGGCCTTGAACGCCACCCCCGAAACCAGCATCGCCAGACCGATGACGAACAACGCCGCGCCCTGCAGGCGCCGGCGCGCGGTGGGTGCACGGAACCCTCCGCCGCGGACGCTCGACGCGAATTTGGGGTCTTCGGCGTAGAGAGCGCTCTCGATCTGATCGAGCATCCGCTGCTCATGATCGGAGAGTGGCATTCGTCCCTCCTTGCCGACAGTCTGACGCGTAACTATCGATAGCACGCGGATGCCCGTTGTGGGGGCAACTAATTGAAATGATACGAGGTCAATCTGCGCCTTACCACTGGTTCGGTGGCGATTCTATCCTGGCCGGTGCTCGGCACCCGTGGGAACCGGAACGGCCGTGCGCTACAACCGGCTTCCCCACCCGCGGTCGCCCGTGGGATCGTTGCCGCGGCCGCTCGCCGAACAACCTCTCCCGGGTCCGATAATGGCGATGACGGCCCGGGCCGAGCGGCCGCGCGAAGCCGAAGCGCCGGAGCACAGGATGAGGAGGAAACCGCAACTTGGCGATATTCCTCATCGATCTGCCGCCCACCGATATGGAGCGCCGCCTCGGTGACGCCCTGAAGGTGTACGTCGACGCGATGCGGTACCCGCGGGGCACGGAAAACCAGCGCGCGGCCATGTGGCTCGAGCACATCCGCCGGCGCGGGTGGCAAGGGGTGGGCGTCGTGGATGCCGAGGTGGGCGACGACGCGGACGCCCCGATCCCGCAGGCGGCCGAACTGAGCAATGCACCGTTACTCGGCGTGGCGTACGGCTACCCGGGGGCGCCCGGGCAGTGGTGGCAGCAGCAGGTCGTCCTCGGCCTGCAACGCGGCGGCCTGCCGCCCCAGCAGATCGCCGGCCTGATGAGCAGCTACTTCGAGTTGACCGAGCTGCACATCCATCCCCGCGCGCAGGGTCGCGGGCTCGGCGAGGCGCTGGCCCGGCGGCTCCTGGCCGGCCGGGCCGAAGAGAATGTCCTGCTGTCCACGCCGGAGACCAACGGTGAGCCGAACCGGGCCTGGCGGTTGTACCGGCGGCTGGGCTTCACCGACGTCATCCGCGGCTATCACTTCGCAGGGGATCCACGGGCATTCGCGATCCTGGGCCGCAAGCTGCCGCTGTGACCGCCGGCTCGAGGGCGCGCCCGGGCGAACGCGCGAAAGCGGCACGCCCGATCTGGCACGATGACCTGGTGCGCGCCAGCCATGCCCCGCCCCGAACCCGTGGATTCACCGCTCGGCGGCGCCGCTTCGTGGCCATCGGGATGCTGCTCATGCTGGTGCCGCTGGCCACCGGGTGCCTGCGGGTCAGGGCGTCGCTCACCATCTCACCCGATGACCTGGTGTCCGGCGAGATCGTCGCCGCCGCGAAACCCAAGACGCCCAAGGACACCGGCCCCCAGCTCGACAGCAACAACCTGCCGTTCAGCCAGAAGGTGGCGGTGTCGAACTACGACAGCGACGGTTACGTGGGGTCGCAAGCGGTGTTCTCCGACCTGACCTTCGCCGAGTTGCCGCAGCTGGCCAACATGAACTCCGACGCGCAGGGCGTGAACCTCACCCTGCGCCGGAACGGCAACCTGGTGATCCTCGAGGGCCGAGCGGACCTGACCTCCCTGACCGATCCCGAAGCCGATGTCGAACTGACCGTCGCCTTTCCGGGCGTGGTGACCTCCACCAACGGCGACCGCGTCGAATCCACGGTGGTCTCCTGGAAGCTCAAACCGGGCGTGGTGAGCACCATGACCGCCCAGGCCCGTTACACCGACCCGAACACGCGGTCCCTGACCGGGGCGGGCGTGTGGCTGGGCATCGCATCCTTCGCGGCGGCCGGCGTGGTCGCGCTGCTGGCCTGGATGAACCGCGACCGTTCGCCGCGGTTGACCGCGCCGCGCGACCAGCCGCCGAGCTAGACCCGCTGTGCCGGTGACCAGTACGCCAGCATCTCTGCGAACGTCTGGAAGGCGGGCCCCGACACCCCGTAGGTCGCCTCGAGGTGGATGCTCAGCGGGAAGCCCAGCTCAGCCACCCCGTCGATCACGCGCTTGTACAGGTCGACCATGAGCTGGCGCTTCTGGGGCGGTTCGCTGCCGGCCAACCGCTTGACGAACTCCTGCTCGTCGGCGACCACCTGATTACCCGGGTCCTGAATCAGCCAGTTGATCAGGCCGACCCGGCTCTCCATCTTCGGGACGAAGCCGAACGACAGCAGGATTTCCGGCCGGTGATCGTTGTTCTTGGCGAATTCGCGCAGGAATCCCACGATCGCGTCGGAGTACAACAGTTGGGTCATGCCGTAGGTCGCGCCCTGGTCGCACTTGAAGTTGAACCGGCCGTGCTCCCCTTCGCGGGTGGGAATCAGGATCACGCCGCGGTTGGGCACCAGCTCGCGGTACATCGACAAGGCGTCGGTGGGCGCGACGCCGGAGCCTTCCCCGTCGTTCATGGTGCGCGGGACGCCGACGAAGACCACGCCCTCCATCCCGGCCGCGCGCAGATCGGTCAGCCGCCGGCGTAGCGTCGGCTCGTCGGAGAAGGCGGTGACTTGGGTGCACAGGCCGTGGATTCCCGGCAGCTCGGGCTTGACGATCGACCAGAAGTCCAGCACGTCCAGCTTGGGTTTCATCGTGATGGGACGGTCGTCGTCCTCGGCGATGATGCCCGGAATCATCACGTGCCGGAGCCGGCCGTCCAGACCGGATTCGGCCGAGTACTGCACCACCTTTCGCGCGTCTTCGAGTGCCCGCTCCCGGCCTTCATCGGCGTTGGGCGGCACCAGCTCGAGCGCAATGGTGTTGAGTGTCACGCGGCTTCTCTCCATCCGACGAATGCTTGGGGCATCACCCGGCCGCACACCAGTGGGCGGCCCCGACACCCCAGCCAGCATAGGCGTGGGGTGCCCACCCGCTTTCGGGGGAATAGTGAGCCAGTCGAAGCAACCGCGGTCCCCCATCCACGCCAGGTTGGAAGGATCTCCGATGCCGCGCCGAATACACTGGTCGGGCCTGCCACACGCAGACACGTCGAGGGAGAAAGGGGCGCCGCGCTGAGCCTGAAAGCTTCAGAAGCAGCGGCAACCGTCGAGTTGACCGGCGCCATCACCGATCGACTGCGGCAGTATTTGCACGACCGGCGCGCCGACACCGCCTACATCGGCGGCGACTACGAAGACCTCGTCGCCGCGCTCGAAGCCTTCGTGCTCAACGGGGGCAAGCGGCTGCGGCCAGCCTTCGCCTACTGGGGCTGGCGCGCCGTAGCGACCGGGGAACCCGATTCCGAAGCGCTGCTGCTGTTTTCCGCGCTGGAGCTGCTGCACGCCTGCGCGCTGGTCCATGACGATGTGATCGACGACTCCTCCACCCGCCGCGGCCGGCCGACCGCCCATGTCCAGTTCGCGGAGTTGCATCGCGATCGGCAGTGGCGCGGCTCCTCGGACCGGTTCGGCATGTCGGCCGCCATCCTGCTCGGGGACCTCGCGCTGTCCTGGGCCGACGACATCGTCTTTCGCGTGGGCCTGTCACCCGAGGCCGCGCGGCGCGTCCAGCGGGTGTGGGCCGAAATCCGCACCGAGGTGCTGGGGGGTCAGTACCTGGACATCGTCGCCGAGGCCAGCGCCGCCGAATCGATCGCGTCGGCGATGAACGTCGACACGTACAAGACGGCCTGTTACACCGTGTCGCGACCGCTGCAGCTGGGGGCGGCCGCGGCCGCCGACCGGCCCGACGTGCAGGACGCCTTCGGCCGATTCGGGACGGACCTCGGCGTGGCGTTCCAACTCCGGGACGACGTGCTGGGCGTGTTCGGGGACCCGGCGGTGACCGGCAAGCCGTCCGGTGACGACTTGCGGTCGGGCAAGCGCACCGTGCTGCTGGCCGAGGCATTGGAGTTGGCGGACAGGTCGGATCCGTTGGCGGCCAAATTGTTACGCGACTCGATCGGGGCGCAGCTGACGGACGCCGAGGTCGATCGGCTGCGTGAGGTGATCGAGTCGGTGGGCGCCCTGGCCGCGGCCGAGCGACGCATCGCCGAGCTGACGCAACGGGCACTGGCCGCGCTGGTGGCCGCGCCCATCAACGCGGCGGCCAAGGCCGGATTGTCCGAGCTGGCCAGAATGGCCACCGACCGGTCCGCATGAGCCGATGACCACGCCGACGCACACCCCGCCGTCCGACACGCCGGCAACGGAACCGCCTGGCGGTGGGTGGTTTTCGCGGCTGCACGCATTCACCACCACCACGCAGTCCCGGCCGGCGAAACTGGGAATGCTCGGTTCGGTCCTGATCGGCGTAGGCGGCCTGGGTGCGGGCAGCACCCGTCAACACGACCCGCTGCTGGAGTCAATCCATATGTCGTGGCTGCGTTTTGGCCACGGCCTGGTGTTGTCGTCGGTGGTGTTGTGGATGGGCGTGGGCCTCATGCTGATCGCATGGCTGGGGCTGGGCCGACGCGTGCTAGCCGGCGAAATGACCGAGTTCATGATGAAGGTCACCACGGGCTTCTGGCTGGCGCCGCTGCTGCTGTCGGTGCCCGTCTTCAGCCGGGACACCTATTCGTATCTGGCCCAGGGCGCCCTGCTGCGCGATGGACTGGATCCCTACGCCGTCGGACCGGTCGCCAACCCGAACAACCTGCTGGACAACGTAAGTCCCATCTGGACGATCACCACCGCCCCCTATGGCCCGGCGTTCATTCTGGTGGCCAAACTCGTCACGATGCTCGTCGGCAACAACGTGGTGGCCGGAACGGCGCTGCTGCGGCTGTGCATGCTGCCGGGGCTGGCCCTGCTGATCTGGGCCACCCCGCGATTGGCCCGCCACCTGGGCACCAACGGCTCGACGGCCTTGTGGATCTGTGTTCTCAACCCGCTCGTGCTCATCCATCTGATGGGTGGGGTGCACAACGAGATGCTGATGGTGGGACTGATGGCCGCCGGCATCGCGCTGAGCTTCGCCGGCCGCCACGTCCTCGGCACTTCGCTGATCACCGTGGCGATCGCGGTCAAGGCCACCGCCGGGATCGCCCTGCCGTTCATGGTGTGGGTGTGGACGCGGCATCTGCGCGACCGCCGCGGGTACCGGCCGGCCTGGGCGTTCGTGGCGGCCACCGCGGTATCACTGCTGGTCTTCGCCGTCGTGTTCGGCATCCTGTCGGCGGTGGCGGGCGTGGGCCTGGGGTGGCTGACGGCACTGGCCGGGTCCGTGAAGATCATCAACTGGCTGACCGTGCCGACCGCGGCCGCAAACATCATCCACGCCGTGTTCAGCGGCTTCTTCGCGGTGCACTTCTACCCCTTGCTGCGCATCACCCGCTTCATCGGGATCGCGATCATCGCGGTGTCGCTGCCCCTGCTGTGGTGGCGGTTCCGGCGTGACGACCGGGCCGCCCTGACCGGCATCGCGTACTCGATGCTGGTGGTGGTGCTCTTCGTCCCCGCGGCGCTGCCGTGGTATTACTCCTGGCCGCTGGCGGTGGTGGCCCCGCTGGCGCAGTCCCGGCGGGCGGTCGCGATCATCGCCGGCCTGTCGACGTGGGTGATGGTGATCTTCAAACCCGATGGCTCGCACGGGATGTACTCGTGGCTGCATTTCTCGCTGGCCACCGCCTGCGCGCTGATCGCCTGGTACAGCCTCTACCGTGCCCCCGACGAGCGGGCCGGCATAACCGAGGAAGCTGCCGCTCAGTAAGCCCTCAGCAAGCCATCGCCTGTGCCCGACGCACGACTTCCCGAGCCTGGTGCGCGTGCAGGGCGTCGACGGGGCGGGCGTTGCTGACGGCATCCCGGCTGCCGTCGTGGGTGATCGTCAGCGACGGATCGCGGGTGAACAACCACCGCACGATCTCGGTGTCGTGGTAGCCGCCGTCGTGCAGGATCGTCAACAGTCCCGGCAGGCTCTTGACCACCTCACCGGACTTGGTGAAGAACACCTGCGGCACCACCAGGCCGCCCTCGCGCTTCACCGCGACCAGGTGACCTTCCCGAAGTTGCTGCTGGACCTTGCTGACCGAAATCCGGAGCAATTCGGCGACCCGCGGCAGGTCGTAGGTGGGCTCGTCGGGATCCAGAACATCGTCACCGGCAGGAACACTGCTCACCCGCGCAAGTGTAGGCCTTGGCACCCGCATTGAACCCGTGTTCTGACGCCCAATCACACCGTCACCCCTACGATGGCCCCGTGGCCGGACCCGGGACGCGAGACCCCTTGGACAGCGCATTGCTGGATGGCCGCTACCTGGTGCAGTCCAAGATCGCCAGCGGCGGCACGTCAACGGTGTACCGCGGCCTCGACACGCGGCTCGACCGCCCCGTCGCGGTGAAGGTGATGGATTCCCGATACGCCGGCGACGACCAGTTCCTGACCCGGTTTCAGCGCGAGGCCCGCACGGTCGCACGGCTGAAGGACCCCGGCCTGGTCGCGGTCTACGACCAGGGCTTAGACGCCCGGCACCCCTTCTTGGTGATGGAGCTCATCGAGGGCGGCACGCTGCGCGAGCTGCTGGCCGAGCGCGGGCCGATGCCGCCCTATGCCGTGGCCGCGGTGCTGCGCCCGGTGTTGGGCGGCCTGGCCGCCGCGCACCGGGCCGGTCTGGTCCATCGCGACGTCAAGCCCGAGAACGTGCTGATCTCCGACGACGGCGACGTGAAGATCGCCGATTTCGGTCTGGTCCGTGCCGTCGCGGCCGCTGGGATCACCTCCACGAGCGTGATTTTGGGAACCGCGGCCTACCTGTCGCCCGAGCAGGTGCGCCACGGCGACGCCAGTCCCCGCAGCGACGTGTACTCCGCCGGGATTCTCACCTACGAGCTGCTGGCCGGGCGCACCCCGTTCACCGGCGACTCCGCGTTGTCGATCGCCTACCAACGGCTGGACACCGATGTGCCGCCGCCCAGTGCCGCGATCGACGGTGTGCCCCCGCAGTTCGACGAGTTCGTGCGGCGCGCGACCGCGCGCGACCCGGGCGACCGGTATGCCGACGCGGTCGAGATGGGCGCCGAGCTCGACGCGATCGCCGAAGAACTTGCGCTGCCGGACTTTCGGGTCCCGGCGCCGCGCAACTCCGCGCAGCACCGGTCGGCGGCCCTGCAACACAGCCGAATGAGCCAGCGCCCGGACACGGCCGCGCCGCCCACGGCCGCACCGGTCCGCCACCCCACCCGCCAATTGACGCGCGGCCCCGAGGACTGGTCCGAGCCGCAGCACCCACCGCACTCCGACGACGAGCCCGACGACTACGAATACCAGCCCGTCACAGGGGAATTCGCCGGCATTCCGATCAGCGAATTCGCGTACGCCCGGCAGCACGGCCGGCGCATGGTGCTGATCTGGGTGGCGCTGGTGCTGGCGCTGACCGGGCTGGTCGCCACCGCGGCGTGGACGATCGGGACCAACCTGGACGGGCTGATAGCGGGCTAGTCGCGCAGCATCTCGGCGACCAGGAACGCCAACTCCAGCGACTGCTGGGTGTTCAGCCGCGGGTCGCATGCCGTCTCGTAGCGCCCCGCCAAGTCCAGGTCCGAAATGTCTTGCGCCCCACCGAGGCATTCCGTGACGTCCTCGCCGGTGATCTCGACGTGGATGCCACCCGGGTGCGTGCCCAGCGCGCGGTGCACCTCGAAGAAGCCCTGCACCTCGTCCACGACGCGGTCGAAATGCCGGGTCTTGTACCCGTTGGACGACTCGTGGGTGTTGCCGTGCATGGGGTCGCACTGCCAGATCACCTGGTGACCGGTCGCCTGGACCTTCTCGACGATGGGCGGCAGCAGATCGCGCACCTTGTTGTTGCCCATCCGGCTGACCAACGTCAACCGGCCCGGCTTGTTGTGCGGGTCAAGCCGTTCCACGTATTCGACCGCCAGTTCCGGGGTCATCGTCGGACCGATCTTCACGCCGATCGGGTTGGCGATCACCTCCGCGAACGCGATGTGCGCGCCGTCGAGCTGGCGCGTCCGCTCGCCGATCCAGACGGTGTGCGCCGACAGGTCGAACAGCTGCGGCTCCCCGTCCTCGCTCTCCGACAACCGCAGCATGGCCCGCTCGTAGTCGAGCACCAAAGCCTCATGGCTGGCGTAGATTTCGGCGGTCTGCAGGTTGCGGTCAGCCACGCCGCAGGCGCTCATGAACCGCAGACCCCGGTCGATTTCGGTGGCCAGCGCCTCGTAGCGGGCGCCGGACGGCGACGTCCGGACGAACTCCCGGTTCCAGTCGTGGACCAGGTGCAGCGACGCCAGGCCCGACGACGTCAGCGCCCGCACCAGGTTCATCGCCGCGCTGGCGTTGGCGTACGCGCGCACCAGCCGCGACGGGTCGTGCTCGCGCGCGGCGGCATCCGGGGCGAAGCCGTTGATCATGTCCCCGCGGTAGGACCGCAACCCCAGGGCGTCGATGTCGGCCGAGCGCGGCTTGGCGTACTGGCCGGCGATGCGGGCCACCTTGACCACCGGCATGCTGGCGCCGTAGGTCAGCACCACGGCCATCTGCAGCAGGGCGCGGATGTTGCCCCGGATGTGGGGCTCGGTGTTGTCGGTGAACGTCTCCGCGCAGTCCCCGCCCTGCAGCAGGAACGCCTCGCCCTTGGCGACCTGGGCCAGCTGCTCCTGCAGCCGGAGGATCTCCGAGGGCACCGTCACCGGCGGCACGCTCTCGAGGACCGTGCGCATCGCCGCCGCCTGTTCGGCCGGCCAGCTGGGTTGCTGGGCGGCCGGCTTGGCCAGTGCGGCGTCCAGCCGCGCCCGCAGGTCGGTCGGCAGCGGGGGCAACGACGGCAGCTGGTCGATCGGGATGTCGACGGTCCAGTTCATCGGTCCATGGTAACCGGGGCGCCAGGGTGACTGATCAGCGCGAACGCCGTCCGGGCGGCCTCAGGCCGATGCTGCGTCGTTCGGATCGCTCCCGCGGCCGTCCGCCTCCGCCGATGTGATCAGCCGGAATCGCCGCATCTGGTCGCGGGCGTCGACCAGCGCGTCGTGGGCATCGCGCGACCGCGGCGGCATGGGCGGGCAACCCCGGTCCTCCCACAGTTGCCGCAAGTCCCGGGTGAAACGGGGCAGCGCCCGTGGCAGTTCGGGCATCGTGCCCCACAACTGGCACAGGGCGACGTGGTCGTAGGCGCCGATCCACGCCCACAGTTCGATGGGGTCGGTGCCCTGGACGCCAAAGAAATCCTCGAGGTCCGAGCGGATCTGCCTGCGCGAGCGCCACAGCTGCGACGAAGGCGGTGGCAGCTTGGGCAGCACGTTGGCACGCACCCAGCCGCCGGCGCGCTCGGGATCGAACTCCGTCGACACGGCGTAGTACTCGCGGCCGTCCTCGGCGACCACCCCGATGGAGATCAACTCGATGGTGCGGCCGTCCTCGATGAATTCGGTGTCGTAGAAGTACCGCACCGGTGAAAGCCTATCTGCTGATCAGGATGGGACCCGTCGGCGGCGGTGCCGCATGTACGTCGTGGTCGAGCTGGGCGTCGACCGCGCGTTCGTCGGGCAGGCGGGGCGTGCCCGCGATTGCGCACTGCAGATACAGCTTGGCCCGCACCACCGGGCGGCGCAGCGTCCGTTCGCGTTGCAGCGCGCGGCGCATCTTCTCGGGTTGGTTGGTGTATCGCCAGCGAGCCCATGGCGCATGCGGGCGGGACAGCCGGACCGCGCCGATGACCAGCAGCACGACGATGAACATGCCGAGCAGCCCGGTCCATACCTTGCCCTTGAGCACGACGATCACGGCCAGCGGCAGCGTCAACACCAGTCCGCCGGCCACCGCGGCGCGCAGCGGCCAGGAATCGGTTCCTTCCCAGATCGGCAGGAAAAACATCAGCGGATGCAGGCCCATGATCAACAGCCCGGCTACTCCCACCGCGGCGAACACGGCGTCCACCGAAGTGCGCCCGTCCTCCGACCAGTAGACGTCGGACAGGTGCAGGATCAACGCGTACTCGTCGAGCACCAGGGCCGCCCCAATGCCGAAAAATATTGCGGACAAGGTGAACTCGGGCTCGTGTCCGTCGATGGCCAGGGTGACCAAGGTCAGGCCGGAGAGCAGCACCAGGACGACGCCGAACGTCACGTGGTGGATGTGGACCCCGCTGACATGGACATTGCGCGGGTGCCACCAGCTGGCCGGCCGGCCGGTCTCGGAGCGATGGCGGATGAACCGCACGAACGTCCGCGTGACGAAAAACGTCAGGATGAACGCCACCAGGCAACACAGCAGGGGCAACCGGCCGCCCTCGAGGATGTCGTGCGCGAACCAGCGCGTCACCCGCAGCACGAACCAGTGGAGCACTCTTGAAACGTACGCCTGTGGTCGTCGACACCGCCGGAAGCCGCGCGGAGGGACGTACCACGTCCGCGCACCGATTACGCTGTTGTGCGACATGAGTAGATGGCGGGCGCCCGACGCGGGCCACCCAAGCAAACGTGGCCCCGGGCAGGTCCTGTTGTGGTGCGGTCTTTGGCTGCTGACGGCGGCGGGGCTGGGCTACGTGGCCTGGCAACTGTTCGGCCACATTCCCTATCGCATCGATATCGACGTGTATCAGATGGGCGCGCAGGCGTGGATGCAGGGACATTCGCTGTACCACGGTGATGTGCTGTTCCACACACCGATCGGGCTCAACCTGCCGTTCACCTATCCCCCGCTGGCGGCGATCATGTTCTGCCCGTTCGCCTGGCTGCACATGCCGGCCGCCAGCGTCGCGATCACGGCGTTGACGTTGGTGCTGCTGGTGGTGTCCACCGTGATCGTGCTGACCCGCCTCGACGTCTGGGCCGCATCGACGGCGCTGCCGGGCCCGGCCTGGCTGCGCCGCTGGTGGCTGGCCGTCGTCATCACGCTGGCGGCGACGCTCTGGCTGGAACCCATCACCTCGAACTTCGCCTTCGGCCAGATCAACGTCGTGTTGATGACCCTGGTGATCGCCGACTGCCTGCCGCGCCGCACACCGTGGCCGCGCGGGCTGCTGCTGGGACTGGGCATAGCGCTCAAACTCACGCCGGCGGTATTTCTGCTCTACTTCTTGCTGCGTCGCGACAACCGGGCGGCACTCACGGCCGTGGCGTCCTTCGTGGTGACGACGGCAGTGGGTTTCGTTCTGGCATGGCGTGATTCGTGGGAGTACTGGACGCACACCCTGCCGCACACCGATCGGATCGGCGAGGCGGCGCTGAACACCGATCAAAACATCGCCGGGGCCCTGGCCCGGCTCGGGCTGGGCGAGCAACAGCGCTTCCTGCTGTGGGTGGTCGCCTCGCTGCTCGTGCTCGCGCTGACGGTGTGGGCGATGCGCAGGGTGCTGCGGGCCGACGAGCCCGTGCTGGCGGTCATCTGCGTCGCGTTGTTCGGGTTGATGGTCTCCCCGGTCTCGTGGTCACACCACTGGGTGTGGGGGTTGCCGACGGTCGTGGTGCTCGCTGTCCTGGCCTGGCGGCGCCGCAACGTGACGCTGGCCGTGGTCGGTGCCGCGGGGGTGGCGTTGATGAGATGGTCGCCGATCGACCTGCTGCCCAAGCATCACGAGGTGTCGGCGGTCTGGTGGCGTCAGCTCGCCGGGATGTCCTACGTGTGGTGGGCGCTGGCGGTCATCGTCGCGGCCGGGCTGACGGTGACCACTCGCAAGCCGTCGCCGGATTCGGCGCCGCAAGAATTGACGCCGGTGACAGCAGCCGGCTAGTCGAGCCCGCGGATCAACCGACGGCGGTTTCCGGGATCCGGGCGGCCTCGCTGGTCGATCCCTCGCCGTTGCGGCTTTCCTTGACGCTGGCGGCGTAGATGTCGACGTACTCCTGGCCGGAGAGCCCCATCAGCTCGTAGATCACCTCGTCGATGACGGCGCGCTCGATGAAGCGGTTGCCGGCCAACCCCTCGAATCGGGAGAAGTCCATCGGCTTACCGAAGCGAACGGTGACCCGCCCGAAGCGCAGCATGTTCGTCCCCGGCGGGTTGACGACGTTGGTGCCGATCATCGCCACCGGGATCACCGGGACGCCGGTGTGCAGGGCCAGCCGCGCCAGACCGGTCTTGCCCTTGTACAGCCGGCCGTCCGGCGATCGGGTGCCTTCGGGGTACATCCCCAGCAGCTTGCCGGTCGAGAGCAGCCGCTCGGCGGTGGTCAGTGCGGCCTGCGCGCTGTCGGCGTCGGTCCGGTCGATCGGCACCTGGCCCACGGCGGTGAAAAACCAGCGCTGGAACCAGCCCTTCAAGCCGGTCCCCGTGAAGTATTCGGCCTTCGCCAGGAAGGTGATCCGGCGGCGCACCACCAGCGGCAGGTAGAAGCTGTCCATCACGGCCAGGTGATTACTGGCCAGGATCGCCGGGCCGGAACTCGGAATATGTTCCAGCCCTTCAACTTTTGGCCGACCGAGCAAGGCCAGCAACGGGCCGAGCAGTACGTACTTGAATAGCCAGTACCACATGGCCCTCCCTCTCGCCCGCCCGCCGGTGTTCTGCGCCAACTGTACCCACCGCATCCGGAAGGGACCACCTTCGACGCAGCGTGGTCACTCCTCGACGGTGACGGGGATGGGCTGATACCGGGTCCTGGTCGCGGAGTCTGGAGGCTCCGCCTCGGTGGCGCCGTCGCCGGGCGGCCGGTCGGGCGGTGGTTTCGCCGCGCCGTTGATGTCGTCGAGCATGGCCCGGATCACCTCGAGCAGGGCGATGCTGTGGTCGGCGATCACGGTGATCAGCGGGTGCTGCTCACCGGTCGCCAGCGCGGCCAGCGCGCAGACCGGGCACCACACCTGTTGGCACTTGCCGGTCCCGGCTCCCCGTCCCGCCGTCAGCGCGGCGGCCGTCCGCACCGCCGGGTCGATCCCGTCCAGGATTGTCTGGGCGAGCCTGCGCAGCTCCGGACCGATATCCGAATGAGCCCCACTCACTTAGGCCACACCTCCGGATCTGGTCGAAATCGCACCGTCAGCTCGCTACCCCGCAATTGTGCGTCTAGCACCGTGCAGCGCCGGAGCACGGACGCCAACCTAACCCTGCGCCGCAATCCGCCGGCGCTGATGATCAGGTCGTCGTCAACGCGTCCCAGCGTCAGCGTCGACGGATCGAGTTGCGGCAACGCTAGCCGCATTCGATAAATGGAACCAAGTCCCGTTCCCGATTCCAGGTCCACCGTCGGCCGCAATGGACCCGGCGGCGGCGCCCCGCCGCGACGGCGCGCGGAGTCGAGCAACTCGCCCAGGGCCTTGGGGCCGATCGGCTCCCCGGACAGGTGCGGAGTCAACACCAGGGCCACCTCACCAATGGTGGCGTCGAGCTCGTCGAGAACACCACGTTGTTCGGAAATGCGTTCGGCGTACCAGTAAAACGCGGGGTGCTCCGGCAGGTTGCGGTATTCGTAAGATGAGTCTTCGGTCAAAACCTGGTTGACGACCAGTTCCTCGACGCGCACCCCCATCAATGCCAGCGAACCCAGCGTCCGGGCCGCCTCCGCAGCGACCACCCGCTCCGGCGTCAATACCAAGTGCGCGCCGACCAATTCGCCGTCGGTCAGCAGGGTACTGAGCGCCTCGACGCTGGCGCTGATGCGCTCCAGCAGCTCCACCATGGCCGCCGAGCGGGAGTCGTCGGCGCCGACGGACAGCCGCCGATGCCGCGGCCAGGCGCGCTCGACGTAGAGCCCGAAGGTGGCGGGCAAGGTCAACATCCGCAGCGCGTCGGCGGTCGAGGCGCAGTCGACGACGACGCGATCCCAGCGCCCGGAGACGGCCAGCTCGCCGACGGCGTGCAGCCCGAGCACTTCCTGAACACCCGGCAGCGCCGAAAGTTCTTCGGGGGCAATGGTACTCAGCTCAGTATCGGCGAACCGCCGATCTAGCGTGTCGACCACGTCGCGCCAGCGAACCTCGAGCAGGGCCAAGGTGTCCAACGCGAGCGCGTCGAGAAAGCCACCGCCGGCCTGCTCGTCATCGGCAAGGACCCGAACCAGTTCGCCCTGGCTGGGTGGGACGGGGACACCGAGCACGTCGCCGAGTGAGTGCGCCTGATCGGTCGACACCACCAGCACCCGCTGCCCCGCGCTTGCGGCACCGACCGCCGTCGCACAGGCCAGCGTGGACTTTCCTACCCCGCCCTTGCCAACGAAGAGGCTGATTCGGGCCGGGGTGGGCGCCCGCGATTCGCTGGACTCACTCAGCCCTCGACTCGTTTCTTCAGATCCTTCAACGCGGTGTCGGTCAACCGCCGCTCGGCCTTGCGCTTGAGCAGACCGATCATGGGAACGGCGAGGTCAACAGAGAGCTCGTAGGTGACCTCGGTGCCAGATCCCTTGGGCGCCAATCGATATGTGCCCTCCAGCGAACGCAGCAGCGAGCTGGAGACCACGGTCCAACTGACCGACTGCCGGTCCTTGGGCCACTGGTAGGAAATGACCATCGTGTCCTTGAGCACGGCGGCGTCCAGCACCACCCGCGCGACTTTGGGATAGCCGTCGGCGTCCGTCTCCTGGACCTCGGCTTCCCGGTACTCCGAGATCCACTGCGGGTAGGAATCAATATCCGCGATGACGCCCATCACCGTGCCCGGGTCGGCGTCGATGTAAATGGTCTGCGACGTCTTCTCCGCCACCTGGTGCTGCCCTCTCTCCCGCGAGCGGTCGACGCCGCCGGCGGGGAAACTACCGTGCGGGTTTAACCCCCGGGCCTCCGGTCCGAAACGGTACTCTGCCCGCAAACCTGACCCGGCTAAACTACCGGAGAAACCCCGACCGGACGCGACCGTTCCAGTGTCGTCTTGACCTCGAAGGCCATTTTCTTTCCCGCCACCCGACGGCGGTGCGTCATTTTCGCCAGATTCAGCTTGGCCAACTGCCAGGCCGCCACCCCGGTGGGTTCGGCGTGCAGGAAGTAATGCAGCACCACCCCGTCCAGCGACGGCTCCAGCCAGATCTCCATGGTTCCGGTCAGCGCGCCGGTGACCGCCCAGCGGATCCCCTTGTCGCCGCGCTCCTCGACCACCTGCAGCCGCAGGTCCGGCCACCACCGGCGCCAGCTGGACGGGTCGGCGACCGCGGCGCCGACCCGCGCACCGTCGGCGGCGACGAACGTCTCGTCGGCGATCTGGATGCTGTTCACCACCCCAGCTTCACACACCGATCGCCGATGGCGGCAGACGGCCACGGTTCCTGCGCGAACGCGCGGATTAGGCTGGACGGCAACAAGCCGGCCCCCGGAACGTCACCCAAGCCAAAACGAGGTCAGTAAGAGTGCGTGAGTACAGTGTCCCCGCCCGCTTCTCCGTCGGCGAGCACGACAACATCGCGGCCATGGTCTTCGAGCACGAGCGATCAGACCCCGGCTTCGTCATCTTCCGGCGTCAGGTCGACGGCGAATGGACCGACGTCACCTGCGCGGAGGTGGCCAAACAGGTTCGCTCCGCGGCGCTGGGTCTGATCGCGCTCGGGGTCCAGGCCGGCGACCGGGTCTCCATCTTCTCGGCCACCCGCTACGAGTGGGCGATCATCGACCTGGCGATCCTGTCCGTCGGCGCGGTCACCGTGCCGATCTACGAGACGTCGTCGGCCGAGCAGGTGCGCTGGGTGCTGCAGGACTCCGAGGCGGTGGTCGCCTTCGCCGAAACCGATGCGCACGCCGCGATGGTCACCGAACTCACCGCCGACCTGCCCGCCCTGCGCCGCGTGCTGCACATCGACGGCTCCGGACCCAAGGCGCTCGATCAGCTCGCGGAGGCCAGCGCATCGGTCGAGCCCGCCGAGCTCACCGCCCGCCAGGAGGCGCTGCGCGCCGACGACCCGGCGACGCTCATCTACACCTCGGGCACCACCGGACGGCCCAAGGGCTGCCAGCTCACCCATTCCAACCTGCTGTACGAGACCCGCGGCGCCAAGGAGTGCCTGCCGACACTGCTGGACGAGGGGCAGCGGCTGCTGATCTTCCTGCCGCTGGCCCACGTGCTGGCGCGCTCGCTGACGCTCTCGGCATTCGCCAACAAGGTGACGGTCGGGTTCACCAGCGACATCAAGAACCTGCTGCCGATGTTCGCCGTGTTCAAGCCGACGGTGGTGGTATCGGTGCCCCGAGTGTTCGAGAAGGTCTACAACACCGCCGAGCAGAACGCAGTCAACGACGGCAAGGGCCGGATCTTCGCGGCCGCGGTGCAAACCGCGGTCGACTGGAGCCAGGCGCAGGACAGCGGGCGGCCGCGGCTGGTGCTGCGCGCCAAGCATGCGTTGTTCGACCGGCTGGTCTATCACAAGCTGCGTGCCGCGCTGGGCGGTGGATGCCACGCGTCCGTCTCGGGTGGCGCGCCGCTGGGTGCGCGGCTGGGCCACTTCTACCGGGGGGTGGGCCTGACCATCCACGAGGGCTACGGCCTGACGGAGACCAGCTCGGCCATCACGGTCAACCAGGTCGGCAACGTCAGGATCGGGACGGTCGGGACGTTGTTGCCGGGCAACAGCATGCGCATCGCCGAAGACGGCGAGCTTCTGGTCCGGGGCGGCGTGGTGTTCAGCGGCTACTGGCGCAACGAGCAGGCCACCAACGACGCGTTCACCGACGGCTGGTTCAAGACCGGGGATCTCGGCGCGCTCGACGAGGACGGCTTCCTGAAGATCACCGGCCGCAAGAAGGAGATCATCGTCACCGCCGGTGGTAAGAACGTCGCCCCGGCCGTGCTCGAGGACCAGCTGCGGGCGCATGCGCTGATCAGCCAGGCCATGGTGGTGGGCGACGCCAAGCCGTTCATCGGCGCGCTGATCACCATCGACCCCGAGGCGTTCGGCGCGTGGAAGGAGCGCAACCACAAGGCGGCCGCCGCGTCGGTGGCCGATCTGGCCAGCGACCCGGACCTGGTCGCCGAGGTGGACGCCGCCGTCAAGCACGCCAACCTGGCGGTGTCGCACGCCGAGTCCATCCGCAAGTTCCGCATCCTGCCGGTCGACTTCACCGAGGACACCGGCGAGCTGACACCGACGATGAAGGTCAAGCGCAACGTGGTCGCCGAGAAGTTCGCCTCCGACATCGACTGGATCTACGAGAAGGACTAGCGGCCGCCGTCAGGCGCCGTCAGCGCGGAGGATTTCGGCCAGCCGCGCAGCGAGGGTGTCCCAGCGCCAGTGGGCCGTCACCCACTCCCGCCCGGCCGCGCCCATGGCGGCGGCCCGGTCGCGGTCGCGGAGCAACTCGGTGACGGCGTCGGCGACGGCGTTCAGCGAGCGCCCATCGACAACTAGTCCGGTCTTGTTGTGCTGCACGGCTTCTGGAGCCCCACCGGAGTCGCCGGCGATCACCGGCTTGCCGGTCGCCGAGGCCTCGAGGAAGACGATGCCCAAGCCCTCGACGTCCATGCCGGCGCCGCGGGTGCGGCACGGCATCGCGAAGACGTCGGCCAGCGCGTGGTGGGCGGGCAGCTCGGCGGCCGGTACGCCGCCGGTGAACGTCACATGCTCGCCCACCCCGCAGTCGCGGGCGAGCTTGCGCAGCGATTCCAGGTAGGGACCGCCGCCGACGATGACCAGGGCGGCGCCCTCGACGCGCTGCCGGATCGACGGCAGCGCCTTGATCAGCATGTCCTGACCCTTGCGCGGGACCAGCCGGGACACGCACACAACCGTGGGCCGCTCCCCCAGCCGATACCGGTCGCGCAGCGCGGCGCCGGCCGCCGGGTCGGGCCGGAACCGGTCGGTGTTGACGCCGGGCGGCAGGTATTCCAGCGAGGCGTTGGGCCCGAAGGCCGGCGCAAACCGGGCGCGGGTGTAGCGGCTGACGAACGTGACGACGTCGGTGGTGTCGCCGATGCGCCGCAGCACCGACCGCGCGACGGGGAGCATCGACCAGCCCACTTCGTGACCGTGCGTGCTGGCCACCACCCGGGTCGCCCCCGCCTGCCGGGCGCGCTGCGCCAGCAGCGCCAGCGGCGCGGCCGCGCCGAACCAGACGGTGTCGATGCCGTTGTCGCCGATCAGCCGGCGCATCCGGGCGTCCACCGCCGGGCCGGGCAGCATCAACGTCCCGGGATGACGGACCACCCGGTAACCCGCCGCTTCGGCCGCAGCGTCGAAGACGTCGGCGCCCTTCCATTGCGGCGCGTACACCGTGATCGAATGCAACCCGGCGTCGACCAGGTGCCCGACGAAGTCGCTCAGGTAGGACTGGATGCCGCCCGGCCGGGGCGGAAAGTCGTTGGTTACCAGCAGGACCCGACTCACTGCGTCAGGCTAGCCTGACGCGCGCACGGTCCGTGCGGGGCATCGGTCAGCCGGCGTGGGTCAGCCACTCGTGCCAGCGCGCGAGCAGGCCGGGCGAGTCGGTGGCCAGCACGTCGTGGACGGCGGAGGCCACGTCGGTGTGCCCGGCACTGCAGACGGCCAGATACAGGTCGTGCAGCTTGGCCGTCCCGAAGGTGTCCGCGACGAAACGCGCGAACCACCACGCACGGTCGTACGCCAGCGACCGCTGCGGCCCCGGCGCGTCCAGGTCGGCGTCCGAGGGCAGCGTCAGCGGGACCGGCAGCGCGTCGAGGGGCACCGGAGTCCGGGGCCGGCCGACGAAATCGGCCACGCCCTCGGTCAGCCACCGGGGCGCATCCGCGGCGGTGTCCGCACGGGCGGCGTAGTGAAAAAGCTCGTGGGTCAACACGATTCGCAGCGCACCCTCGGTCATGTTGGCCGCGCCGGGCGCGAAGACGATCCGCTGACCGATAACCACCCGGTGAGCGGGATCGACACGTTCGGCGACCGTCACCGCCGCGATGTCCGCCCACTGCGCCGCCGGACCGCCGCCGGCGGCGGCGCGGAACTCCTCGTCGGTGTGGGCGGCGACCACCGATATGTCGCGCGACCAGTCGGCGCCCCAGAACGCCTCGACCGCGTTGATCGCGGCACCGATGCCGGACGCCACCCGGGACAGCAGCCGGTCGCCGGCCGGACCGCCGAGGCCGAGCAGCCGAACGTTGCGGTCACCGACGACCAGTGACTTCGTCGCGGCGCTGACCTGGCTGCGTGCGGGCGTGATCAGTTGCGGGGGTCGTGTGCCGCCGCCGCGTCCCGCGTCCAGCGGTACGGCCGCGGCGACGATGAGCTCGACAAGGAAAACCCAGGCCAGCAGCAGCGTCAGCCGCCGGCGCCGCGGGCTGGGGCCTCTAGTAGCGGCGGGCGTCGTGGATCGGGCCTGCCGCATTCATCGGCACCACGCGCACCGGTTGGCCGTAGGTGGAGGAATGGATCACCATGCCGTCACCGACGTAGAGGCCGCTGTGTGACGCGTCGTTGTAGAAGGTGACCACGTCGCCGGGCTGCAGGTCCGACAGGGACACCGGCTGGCCGCCTTGGGCCTGCGCCTGGCTGGAGTGCGGGAGCGAGATGCCGGCCTGCTGGAACGCCCACATCACCAGGCCGGAGCAGTCGAACCCGCCGGGCGCGGCACCGCCCCAGACGTACGGCGAACCGACCTGCGTCAAGGCCGCCTGTACGACGGTCCCGCGGTCACCGCCGCCGACGCCGCCGCCGAACGGTCCGGGCATTCCGCCGGGAGGCGGAGCCTCACCGGGGGCCTGCCCTGGTGCCTGCGGCGCGCCGGGCGGTGCGGCCTCCGGCGCGGGGGCGCCGGGCGCCGGGAGACCCGCCGGGACGGGGCCGGGATCGGCGAGCGCGGTGCGCTGCTCGGGCGACAAGGAAACGTATTGCGACTTGACGACCGCGATCTGCACCTGCAGCTGACTTTGCTTGGACTGCAGGCTCGCTCGCACCGCGGCGGCCTGCTCGGCCGCGCTCTTCGCGTCGGCGGCGGACTTGGCGGCCGCCTGCTCGGCCTTGGTGGCCTGCTCGCCGGCGGCCCGGAAACTCGTCATCTGGTCGGCCATCTGCGTCGCCATCAGCCGCTGCATGGCCAGCTTGTCGATCAGCCCTTGCGGCGATCCCGCGGTCAGCATCGCCGTCATGCCGTCGACGCGGCCGCCCATGTAGGTCGCGGCGGCGAGCTTGTTCACGGCACCCTGGAACGACGCCAGGCGAGCCTTGGCCGCATCGACGGCGGCCTGAGCGTCGTCGTGCTTCTTGTCCGCCGCACGCTGGGCCACCAACTTGTTGTTCAGGTCGAGCTGCGCGCTGTGCATCGCCTCGGTGGTCTGCTCGGCCTGGCGGGACAACTCGTTGAGTTTGGCCAGCGCATCTTCGGCCGGGTCGGCCGAGACGTTCGCGGCGAGGGCACCCGCTAAGACTGTCAAGCCCGCTAGCGTCCCGATGACAAATCGTGTGATGACACGCGCAAACGGGTATCTAGCGTCAAGCCTCAAGATTTTGCTTCCTTAAACGGGCCATCGACGACCAGGCGCCGTCGAGCTGGTTTAGGTCTCAAACAGGTTACGAAACGATATCGACGTTTGTCCAAAGCGGGGGGTTAAGAAATTGGATAGATTTCTGTCATTATCATGTGGACGACGCTGACGCCCTCGTAAACCTTTGGCACACAAAGCATCTTAGGCTACGCCCGAATCGCGTTCGCGGCGGATAGGCACCAACCGTAATCGCGGTGCCAGGCCAACATCGGCAAGCACCGCCAATGCAGCGCATTCGTCCTCCAACAAAGTTCCCGGGACCCCGAGTAACACGCTGACTACGCAATCGCGGCATCCCGGTCCGCGCACCGCGCAGTCGTCGCAGTCGATCACCACCGGCGCCCCCGAGTCCGGCACCGTCGCGCCGTCGCTGTCGGGCCCATTGCTTCGTGCCATCGGGATCGGTCCTCTCGGTCAAGCTTGGCGAACGTCAGGTCGGATTCTCCGAACGGTAACCACACCCACCGACAACCCCCGGCGCCGCGTTTCGGCTGGCGGACGCGTTCGGCTCGCTCGGCGTGGGAACCGCGCGGGTGTCGGTGGACCCGCTTAACGTCGCGGCCATGGGTGCCGGTGGTGCGACTCAGCTCAGTTTCACCGACTTGGGGTCATCCTTCGCCACCGCCGACGTCACGTTGCGCGACACGACCTTCGTGGTGGTGGACCTGGAGACCACGGGCGGACGCACGAAAAGCACCGACGGAAACGCGCCCGACGCCATCACCGAGATCGGGGCGGTCAAGGTGCGCGGCGGCGCCGTGCTCGGCGAGTTCGCCACGCTCGTCGACCCGGAGCGCAGCATCCCGCCCCAGATCGTGCGGCTGACCGGCATCACCACCGCGATGGTGTCCGACGCTCCGACAATCGACGCGGTGTTGCCGATGTTCCTCGAATTCGCGGGTTTGGACCACGGGACAGTGCTGGTGGCCCACAACGCCGGGTTCGACGTCGGATTTCTGCGGGCCGCCGCGGCGTGGTGCGATATCCCCTGGCCCCGGCCGCAGGTGCTGTGCACCGTGCGGCTGGCCCGCCGGGTGCTCAGCCGCGAGGAAGCCCCCACGGTGCGGCTGGCCGCGCTGGCGCGGCTGTTTGCCGTCGCCACCCAGCCCACGCACCGCGCGCTGGACGACGCCCGCGCCACCGTCGACGTGCTGCACGCGCTCATCGAGCGGGTGGGCAACCAGGGGGTGCACACCTACGCCGACCTGCGCTCCTACCTGCCGGACGTGACGCCGGCCCAGCGGCGCAAGCGGGTCCTAGCCCAGGGCCTGCCGCACCGCCCGGGGGTCTACCTGTTTCGCGGGCCGTCGGGCGAGGTGCTCTACGTCGGCACCGCCGTCGACCTGCGCCGCCGGGTCGGGCAGTATTTCACCGGCGCCGACCCACGCGGCCGGATGAAGGAGATGGTCAATCTGGCCACCGCGGTCGACCACGTCGAGTGCGCGCACGCGCTGGAGGCCGGCGTCCGCGAGCTGCGGCTGCTGGCCGCGCACGCCCCGCCCTACAACCGCCGTTCCCGGTTCCCGCACCGGTGGTGGTGGGTGGCGCTCACCGACGAGGCGTACCCGCGGCTCGCGGTGGTCCGGGCACCGCGCCACGACCGCGCCGTCGGCCCGTTCCGGTCGCGCGCCGACGCCGCCGACACCGCCGCGCTGCTGGCCCGCTTCACCGGTCTTCGGACCTGCACGGCCCGGCTGGGCCGCTCGGTCCTGCACGGGCCGGCCTGCCCCGAGGCCGAGGTCTCACCGTGTCCCGCGGCGCGCGGCATCACGGCCACGCAATACGCGGCGGCCGTGGCGCGCATCGCCGCGTTGATCGACGGGATGGAGAACGCCGCCGTATCGGCAGCCGTCGATCAGGTCACGGCGCTGGCCGAGCGCCGCAATTTCGAAAGCGCCGCGCGCCTGCGCGACCGCACCGCCACGGCCGTCGAGATCCTGTGGCGCGGCCAGCGGTTGCGCGCCCTGGCCACGCTGCCCGAGCTGATCGCCGCCGCGCCCGACGGGCACGGTGGTTACCACCTCGCCGTCGTCCGGCACGGCCAGCTCGCCGCGGCCGGCACCGCCAGGCGCGGGGTGCCCCCGATGCCGATGGTCGACGCCATTGTGGCTGGGGCACAGGCGATTTTGCCCGTCGCGGCCCCGCTGGGCGGTGCGCTGGTGGAGGAATCCGCGCTCATCGCGCGCTGGCTGGCCGGTCCTGGGGTGCGCATCGTTCGGGTCGACGACTCCCCCGACGCCGCCGGCTGGGCTTCACCACTGCGCTCGGCCGGCGCGTGGGCGTCCTGGGCGGCCTCGGCGCGCTCGGCGCGGCTGGCCTACGAACAAGCGGCCCAACACGATTCAGACCTGCTGGCTGAACCGCACCCATCGCGCGAGCAGCTGTTCGGCCGCGCCGGAATCGATCGCCGCGACGGCGCGCTGCAGCCCGTCCTCCCACGCCGGCAACCATTCAGCGCGGCTGGATAGGCCGGCGTGGGCGACGATCGCCCCGGCGGCGTTGAGCACGACGGCGTCCCGGACCGGGCCTTTGTCACCGGCCAGCACCGCGCGCACCTCCGCCGCGTTGGCTTGCGCGTCGCCGCCCAACAGATCTCCGAGATCGGCTCGGGCAAAACCGAATCCGGCCGGGTCGAATGTCAGCTTGTCCACCGTCCCGGCCTGCACCCGCCAAATCGTGCTGGTGGTGGTCGTCGTCAACTCGTCAAGCCCGTCGTCGCCATGCACCACCAGCACGCTGGACCGGCGCGCGGCGAAGACCCCCGCCATCACCTCGGCGAGGTCGGCGAACGCGCAGCCGATCAGGCCGGCCCGCGGCCTAGCCGGATTGGTAAGGGGTCCAAGGAGATTGAACACCGTCGGTACGCCGATCTCGCGGCGCACCACCGACGCGTGCCGGTACGAGGGGTGGAACAGCGGCGCGAAGCAGAACCCGATGCCCACCTCGGTCAGGCTCTGCGCCACCCGCTCGGGTTCGAGGTCGATACGCACCCCGAGCGCCTCCAGCGTGTCGGCACCGCCGGACAACGACGACGCCGCGCGGTTGCCGTGTTTGACCACCGGCACGCCGGCGGCCGCGACCACGATCGCCGCCATGGTGGAGAGGTTGACGGTGTTGACGCCGTCACCACCGGTCCCGACGATGTCCACGCTGTCGTCGCGGATGGCGGGCATCGGGCGCGCGTGGCCCAGCATGACGTCGGCCAGCTCGCTGACCTCGGCCGAGGTCGGGACCTTCATCTGCATCGCCACCGCAAACGATGCGACCTGCGCCGGGCTCGCGTCGCCGGCCATGATCTGATCCATGGCCCAGGCGGCCTGGCCGCGCGCCAGATCCTGACCGCCCATCAACCGGGCCAGAACACCTGGCCACGAGGGTGCCGCCCCGGCCGGTCGCGCGGCGGACCCGCCGGTGGAAGCCTCAGATGACACAGCCACGCGCCGATGGTCCCACGCGGACCCGACCTGCCCCAACCGGCGCGGAAAGCCGTCGGCTCCCGACGGCGTCGCGACGCGAAAACATCAAATGCCGCCCCGGGTGGAGTTAATCAACTACAAAGCGTCATACTTGCGGATGTGACCAGCGCTGTAGGGACCTCAGGTACTGCAATCACGTCGCGCGTTCATTCGTTGAATCGACCCAACATGGTCAGTGTCGGCACCATCGTTTGGCTCTCCAGCGAGCTGATGTTCTTTGCTGGCCTGTTCGCGATGTACTTCACCGCGCGTGCACAGTCCGGCGGCAAGTGGCCGCCACCGCCGACCGAACTGAACCTCTATCAGGCCGTCCCGGTGACGCTCGTGCTGATCGCGTCGTCGTTCACCTGCCAGATGGGTGTGTTCGCGGCCGAACGCGGCGACGTCTTCGGGTTGCGCCGCTGGTACGTGATCACCTTCCTGATGGGCCTGTTCTTCGTTTGCGGGCAGGGCTACGAGTACTTCCACCTGGCCACGCACGGCACCACGATTCCCGGCAGCGCCTACGGCAGCGTGTTCTACCTGGCGACCGGCTTCCACGGCCTGCACGTCACCGGCGGTCTGATCGCCTTCATCTTCTTGCTGGCCCGCACCGCGATGAGCAAGTTCACTCCGGCGCAGGCCACCGCGAGCATCGTCGTCTCCTACTACTGGCATTTCGTCGACATCGTGTGGATCGCGCTGTTCACCGTGATCTATTTCATCCGATGAGCCGGCGGCTCCGAATACAGGAATGAACAGGAGTTCTCGGTTGAAGAAGCTGGGGTCCATGCGAAACCGGAAGCCGCGTCAAGGGCAGCGCGACCGCTCGAGGCGGCGGCTGCGCCGCCGCTTGTCGGGCGGGCTGTTGCTGCTGATCGCGCTGACCATCGCCGGCGGCCTGGCCGCCGTGCTGACGCCACGCCCGCAGGTGGCCGTCGCCGACGAGTCGTCCTCGGCGCTGCTGCGGACCGGCAAGCAGCTGTTCGACACGTCGTGCGTGTCCTGTCACGGCGCCAACCTGCAGGGTGTGCCCGACCGCGGGCCCAGCCTGATCGGCGTCGGTGAGGAGGCCGTCTACTTCCAGGTCTCCACCGGCCGGATGCCCGCGATGACCGGCGAGGCGCAGGCGCCGCGCAAGGAGCCGATCTTCGACGAGGCGCAGGTCGACGCGCTGGGCGCGTACGTGCAGGCCAACGGCGGCGGTCCGACGACGGTGCGCAACCCGGACGGCAGCCTGGCGATGAAGTCGCTGCGCGGTGACGACCTGGGCCGCGGCGGCGACCTGTTCCGGCTGAATTGCTCCTCCTGCCACAACTTCACCGGCAAGGGCGGGGCGCTGTCGTCGGGCAAGTACGCGCCGGCCCTCGAGGCGCCCAACGAGCAGCAGATCCTGGCGGCCATGCGGACCGGCCCGCAGAACATGCCGAAGTTCTCCGACCGTCAGCTGTCCTTCGAAGCCAAGAAGGACATCATCGGCTACATCAAGTCGGTCAGTGAAGAGCGCCAGCCCGGCGGCTACGGCCTCGGTGGATTCGGGCCCGCACCCGAGGGCATGGCCGCGTGGATCATCGGGATGGTCGCCGCCATCGCGTTGGCACTGTGGATTGGGGCACGAGCATCATGAGCGAAGAGGACGTTCGCGGCTCCGACACCGGCGGGACCGCCCAGGGTGTCGGCGAGAGGGAACCCGACGACGCGGCGCTGGCAGCGATGTCGCAGCAGGAGCTGGTGGCGCTCGGCGGCAAGCTGGACGGCGTCGAGACGATCGTCAAGGAACCCCGCTGGCCCGTCGAGGGCACCAAAGCCGAGAAACGCGCCGAGCGTGGAGTCGCCCTGTGGCTCTTGCTCGGCGGTGGTTTCGGGCTGGCGCTGCTGCTGGTCTTCCTGTTCTGGCCGTGGGAGTACAAGCCGAAGGATGCCCCCGGCAGTCTGCTGTACGACCTGGCCACCCCGCTGTACGGGCTGACCTTCGGGATGTCGATCCTGTCGATCGCCATCGGTACCATCCTGTACCAGAAAAGGTTTATCCCGGAAGAGATCTCGATCCAGGAGCGGCATGACGGGGCCTCCCGGGACATCGACCGCAAGACGGTGGTGGCGAACCTGACTGACGCCCTTGATGGCTCAACCGTCCGGCGGCGCAAGGTGATCGGGCTTTCCCTGGGACTGGGCCTGGGCGCGTTCGGCCTGTCGACGCTGGTGGCGTTTGCCGGCGGTCTGATCAAGAACCCGTGGAAACCGTTGGTGCCCAGCGCCAATGGGAAGAAAGCCGTGCTGTGGACGTCCGGCTGGACACCGCGCTATGCGGGCGAGACCATCTTCCTCGCGCGGGCAACCGGCTCTGCCGGTGCATCACCGTTCGTCAAGATGCGCCCCGAAGACATCGACGCCGGCGGCATGGAGACCGTCTTCCCGTGGCGCGAATCCGACGGCGACGGCACCACGCCGGAATCACAGGAAAAGCTCCGCGCCATCAACCAGGGCGTCCGCAACCCCGTGATGCTCATCCGGGTTCGACCGTCGGACATGCCCCGGGTGGTCAAGCGCCAGGGCCAGGAGAGCTTCAACTATGGCGAGCTGTTCGCCTACACCAAGGTCTGCTCGCACCTGGGTTGCCCCGCGTCGCTGTACGAGGAGCAGTCCTACCGAATCCTGTGCCCATGCCACCAGTCGCAGTTCGACGCCTTGCATTTCGCCAAGCCGATCTTCGGCCCGGCGGCCCGCGCGCTGGCGCAACTGCCCATCACGATCGACACCAACGGGTATCTAGTCGCCAACGGTGACTTCGCCGAGCCCGTCGGACCGGCATTCTGGGAGAGGACGACAACATGAGTCCGAAACTGAGTCCCCCGAAACCGCCCAAGATCGGCGACGTCTTGGCCCGTCAGGGTGAAGACATCGACACGCGCTATCACCCCTCGGCGGCGGTACGTCGGCAGCTCAACAAGGTCTTCCCGACGCACTGGTCGTTCTTGTTGGGCGAGATCGCGATGTACAGCTTCATCGTGCTGTTGCTCACCGGCGTGTACCTGACGCTGTTCTTCGACCCGTCCATGGCCGAGATCACCTACAACGGCGCCTATCAGCCGCTGCGTGGCGTCGACATGTCCAAGGCCTTCGCCTCGACTCTTGACATCTCGTTCGAGGTGCGCGGCGGCCTGTTCGTCCGGCAGGTACACCACTGGGCCGCACTGATTTTCGCGGCGTCGATCATGGTGCACCTGGCGCGAATCTTCTTCACCGGCGCGTTCCGGCGGCCGCGTGAGGCCAACTGGGTGATCGGCTCGCTGCTGTTTATTCTGGCGATGTTCGAGGGTTTCTTCGGCTACTCGCTTCCCGATGACCTGCTCTCGGGCATCGGGATCCGGGCGTCACTGTCATCGATCACGCTGGGGATGCCGGTGATCGGCACGTGGCTGCACTGGGCGCTGTTCGGCGGCGACTTCCCCTGCGGCGGTGTGGGTAACGAATGCGCCACCGCGGGCTACATCATCCCGCGCATGTACGCCCTGCACATTCTGCTGCTGCCGGGGATCATCCTGGCCCTGATCGGGTTACACCTGGCCATGGTGTGGTTCCAGAAGCACACCCAGTTCCCCGGGCCGGGTCGCACCGAGCAGAACGTCGTCGGCGTGCGCGTCATGCCCATCTTCGCGGTCAAGTCCGGCGCGTTCTTCGCCGCGATCGTCGGCGTGCTCGGCCTGATGGGCGGGCTGCTCCAGATCAACCCGATCTGGAACCTGGGCCCGTACAAGCCTTCTCACGTCTCGGCCGGCTCGCAGCCCGACTTCTACATGATGTGGACCGAAGGCCTGGCCCGTGTCTGGCCGCCGTGGGAGTTCTACTTCTGGCACCACACCATCCCGGCGCCGGTCTGGGTGGCGCTGCTGATGGGATTGATCTTCATCCTGCTGATCGTCTATCCGTTCCTGGAGAAGCGGTTCAGCGGCGACCGTGCCCACCACAACCTGCTGCAGCGGCCACGTGACGCCCCGGTGCGCACGGCCATCGGTGCCATGGCGATCGCGTTCTACATGGTGCTCACGCTGAGCGCGATGAACGACATCATCGCGTTGAAGTTCCAGATCTCGCTCAACGCGACGACGTGGATCGGCCGCATCGGCATGGTCGTCCTCCCGCCGGTGGTCTACTTCATCGCCTACCGGTGGTGCATCGCGCTGCAGCGCAGCGACCGGGAGGTGCTCGCACACGGCATCGAGACGGGCATCATCAAGCGGCTGCCGCACGGCGCTTACATCGAGCTGCATCAGCCGCTCGGACCGGTGGACGACCACGGCCACCCGCTCCCGCTCGAGTACCAGGGTGCGGCGCTGCCCAAGCGGATGAACAAGCTGGGCTCGGCCGGTTCACCGGGTAGCGGCAGCTTCTTGTTCGCCGATCCCGCGTCGGAGGATGCGGCGCTGCGCGAGGCTGCACACAGCTCCGAACAACGTGCGCTCACCGCCCTGCGCGAGCACCAGGAAACAACGGTCGGTTCGAACGGGAAGAACGGCGAGCACCACTAGCTTCGTGCTGGTTCGGTGCAGGCCGTGGCGCACTGCTGCTGGGCGGCCCGCAGGATGGAGCCGGCGGCCAGGAACGCCGGCTTCGTCTGGTCGCGCTCTTCGACGGGTAGGCCGGCCGCGCAGCGCAGCACCATGAGGGCGAGCGCGCTGTAGGTCGCGTAGGGGATGACGAGCAGGTTGACGCGTGCGTCGCCCCCGACGACGGTCATCACGTGCTGGCGCTTTCGTTCCCATCCCGACCAGTTCAAGTCGGGTGGTCGCTGCAGTGGTGGCCAGTTGACGTTGATGGCGTTGACGCCGCCCAGCAAGGGAGTCAGGAGGGCGACCAGCTCGGGCAATTCGTTGGTGATGCGGTCCGCGCGTGGCCACCACGCGCCGTCGATGGGGCGGCCGAGTTCACGACAAACCGACAGCCGGACGGGGTTGGCCCGGCGTCGGCGTTCGATCAATTCGGTCATCCAAGGACCTGGCCGGCACGGCCAGGAACTTCTGCGGCATCCACGGGCGGTTCCCTTCACGTCGGCGTCGTTCGCCCCGGCGAGCGCGGGACGGACGGAGGAATCGCATTGCCCGTAGGTGGCGCCGCACCGATCGCGGCGCACCACCGCTGACAACGAAACGGCTCGCAGCTGACGCTACGCCCCCAGTGACCCTCGGGAGCGGCCAGGGTGCCGGACGGCCGTCACGATGGCGCAGGAACCGATCTGGCCGGGCGCATCCGCGGCCGGGCGGACGGGCCGGTCCCGTCTGTGCACTAAAGTGGCGAGGGCCTGACCGTGACGCTTTCCGGGTGAGCGGTGGGCTTACACGATGAGGATGGGCGCAATGGCGATACAGGACTGGGGCGACGCCCCGGAGATCCATCCTTCGAAGATCCGGGTCGGTGACATCATCGGCACGCTGAGTCCGACGAAGCTGCGTTACACCGTCAAGATGATCAGCGGGCCGCAGACCACTCCCCGGCGCTGGACGTTCTTCGGCCGCGACGACAACGGCACGCAGCACACGAGCACGTTCGGTGAGGACGAACTGGTTCGCAGGTACGCCAAGGCGTCGTAGGGCCTACTGCGCGGCGACGGCGCGGCGCAGCTGACGAACGTGCAGCCACTCGATAACCGGCATCCCCGCGGTGACGACGCCGGCGACCACGTATGCGACCCAGGAGGGGCCGTCGTGGCCCACGGCCATCAGATAGGTTGCCGTGGCCACCGCGACCAGGGCCGCGCCGATCGCGGCGACCAATAGCACGGTGCCGCGCAACCACACCCGATCGACCGTCTCACCCGACCATTCGGAGTCGGCAGCCTGAACCGGCGCCTGCACCCGCGGTTGCCTCGCCCGTTCGGCCGCGGTGCGCGGCGCCTGGGACATTAGTCGCACCGGGGGCCGGTTGGGCGCGGTCATCCCCCGGGCGGCCGGCTCGGTCTGGGCCATCCGGCGGGCCCGCAACAGCATCGGGATCGCCCCGGCGATGATCAGCGCGGACACAATGATCACGGCATACAACACCCAGGAGGTGCTGTGCGTGCCGCTGGCCGCTTTGTGAAAGCCCCGCCCCAGGTCCGCCAGTGCGACGGCCGCGGCCACGCTCACGCCCAGCAATACCAGCCAGATGGCAGCGCACGCCCCGATCAGTATGCGGTCGATGACGTCGGGCGAGATGGTGTCGTCCCCCAACCCGCGCCGGTACGCCGAATACCTGCTGACCATCAGCAGCTCGTCTGCGGTGAGTCGTTGGTGTTCGACGAAAGGACCGTTCCGTCGCTTGTCGTGATCGAGCAGTTCAGCCGGCTGACGCGGAAGAGGCTGGACGCCTCGACGGAGCCCACGTCGGACTGCGAGATCGGCGTGACGGTCATCGACCACGGGATGTACACGTTGTGCTGGGTGCGCCGCCGACCGGACGCATCGACGTAGGTCACGGAGATGATGTCGCCGGGCGCCTTGGTGCCGGTCACCGAATAGGTCACCTGTCGCGGCCCGGCCGGGGTCGTCGGCGGCGGGGGTGGCGCCGCCGCCGTGGAGGTGGCCGGGGGCGGCGCCGGAGCGGGCGCCGGCGGTGGTGGCGGCGGTGCAGGTGTGACCGTCACGGTCTGTGTCTCCGTTGGTGGCGGGGGCGGCGGTTCGGTCGTGGGCGGCGGTGGAGGCGGTGGCGGCGGCGGTTTGGTGGTCGTTATCTCGTCTTGCATCGGCGGCGTCGACGGGACGGTGGTGGTGTTGGGGTTGGCCAGCTTGGTGGTGTAGGTGCGCGCGAACAGCAGCGACACCGACACCACGAGCGCGATGGCGGCCACGATGGCGGCGACCCCGACCACCCATGGCCAGCGCGGAGCGCCGTGTTCGTCCTCGGCGTCGGCCGACTCGTCGAAGGTGTCGTAGTCGTAGAGCCTGAGGTCGGCCGGCAGGTACGGGCCGCTCATGAAATGCTCGGACTCGGGCGCCGAATAGGCCCGCGAATAGGCGTCGGTCTGGCCCGTCTGGTCGGCCGCCGGCTCGGCGCCGTCGTCGAAGGGTTCGATCTCTTCGACGTGCCCGGGTTCGCCCTCGGGTTCGGGGACGTCCGCGGGCTCGATGTCGGAATCCGGTTGGTGGGGAGCCTCGTTCACCGAATCGGGTTCCTCAGGATCCCATTCCGGTGGTTTCGGCCCGCTCATCTTTGCCTGCCCTGTCCGACTGCCTCACCAGCGCGCGGGGCCCCGGGGCCATATCGTTGCGCGCGCGCTTGAGAAATTGTCATTTGCCTGGGCAAAACACTACCGAACCGAGAGGGGCAAAGAAGTCTTGGCGAACCGGCCACAGATCACGTGATCGGATTGTGACCTTAACGGCTGCGGATCAGTGTTTCTCGGGCCCGATGTAGTACTCGAAGACCAGTCCCCCGACCGACGCAAGGACGAACATCACCCCCGCGGCGATCAGCCACGGCAGCCACAGCGCGATACCCACCGCGCTCACCGACGCCGACAGCGCGACCAGGATCGGCCACCAGCTGTGCGGGCTGAAGAAGCCCAATTCACCTGCTCCGTCGCTGATCTCGGCGCCCTCGTAGTCTTCGGGCCGAGTATCGATGCGGCGCGCCACGAACCGGAAGAAGGTGGCCACGATCAACGCCAGTCCGCCCGTCAGTGCCAGCGCGGTCGTCCCGGCCCACTCCTCGCCGCCGGTGGCGAAAAGCGCCGTCAGCACGCCATAAAGCACCGCAACCACAATGAAGAACCCGGCGACGAATTCGAAAAGCCTGGCTTCGATATGCATTTGGTGTCCTAACCTACTGGCTTCCGGCCAACTGACCGCGCTTGGTGTCGAACGGGTGAGTGGTCACCGCGAGCGGCGTCTGGCCGATCGCCTGCAATGCCTGGGCGTTGCTCTTGCCGTCGATCCGCTGCTGCAGGTAAGCCTTGAAGTCGTTGGGCGGCACCACCCGAACCTCGAAGTTCATCATCGAGTGATACGTGCCACAGAACTCCGCGCAGTGCCCGACGAACGCCCCGGGCTTGCTGATGTCGTCGACCTGGAAGACGTTCACCGAGTTGTTCGCCTCGGCGTTGGGGATCACGTCGCGCTTGAACAGGAACTCGGGCACCCAGAACGTGTGGACGACGTCCGCGGACGCCAACCGGAACTGGATGCGCTTGCCGGTGGGCAGCACCAGCACCGGGATCTCGTCGCTGGTGCCCAGGATTTCGACCTTGTCGAAGTTCAGGTAGGTGCGGTCCGCGGTGTTGAGCCCGCGGACCGGCCCGACGAGCTCCTCGCCGTGAGCGTCCTTGCCCTCGGGCCTGGAGACCATGGCGTTCTTACGCGCCTGGTCGGCACCGTCGTAGGTGAGCGTGCCGTCCTTGAAGTCAACGCGCTGGTAGCCGAACTTCCAGTTCCACTGGAAGGCGGTGACGTCGACCACCACCTCGGGGTCCTTGTCGACGTGCAGCATCTTCTCCTGCACCACCACGGTGAAGTAGAACAACACCGAGATGATCAGGAACGGCGTCACGGTGAGCACCAGCTCGAGCGGCATGTTGTAGCCGAACTGACGCGGCAGCTCGGTGTCGGTGGCCTTCTTCCGGTGGAAGGCCGACGCCCAGAAGATCAGACCCCACACGATGACCCCGACCACCAGCGAGGCGATCGTCGCTCCGATCCACAGCTCGCGGTTGAGCTGGGCCTGCGGGGTGATGCCCTTGGGCCAGCCCAGACCCAGCACGTCCGACCAGCCGCATCCGCTCAGGGTGAGCGCCAACACGCCGAACGTCGCGGCCAGCGCCAGGGGCCGCAGACGACGGGAAAAACCCTGCCGAAACCTGCCCTGCGACATACGTTGCGAACGGACCTGCTCGCGAGGTGTCACGTTGGCGCCTCCTGCTCGGATATCGAATACTACGCAGCGTAGACCACGCCGCCGACCCGAGCGACGAAACCCCGGCGCGCTGGGCCGCCCGGCCATTTGCGGGCGTCCCGGGTGGGACCGCAACGGCGTGCCCAACGTGCGGCATACTGGGGCGCCGTGTGTGGTCTGCTGGCGTTCGTCGCTGCCCCGGACAGTGCCGACCCCGCCCGGGCCGACGATGCCATCGCGCGCGCGTCGCACTTGATGCGCCACCGCGGCCCCGACGAGCCCGGCACGTGGACCGACCCGGGTGCCGACGGATCGGTCGTGTTCGGTTTCAACCGGCTGTCGATCATCGACATCGCGCACTCGCACCAGCCGCTGCGGTGGGGACCGCCGGAGGCTCCCGACCGCTACGTGCTGGTGTTCAACGGGGAGATCTACAACTACCTCGAACTGCGCGACGAGCTGGCCACCGCGCACGGCGCGGTGTTCGCCACCGACGGTGACGGCGAGGCCATCGTCGCCGGCTACCACTACTGGGGCGCCGACGTGCTCACCCGGCTGCGCGGCATGTTCGCCTTCGCCCTGTGGGACACCGCCACCCTCGAATTGTTCTGCGCCCGAGACCCTTTCGGAATCAAGCCGCTCTTCATGGCGACCGGCGCCGGCGGCACGGCGGTGGCCAGCGAAAAGAAATGCCTGCTGGACCTGGCGGAGTTGGGCGGATTCGACACCGGTATCGATGACCGCGCCGTGCAGCACTACACCGTGCTGCAGTACGTGCCCGAGCCCGAGACGCTGCACCGCGGGGTGCGCCGGCTCGAATCGGGCTGCTACGCGCGGATACGGCCCGGGCGGCAGCCGGAGGTCACCCGCTATTTCGTGCCGCGCTTCGCCGCCACACCCATCACCCGCGACACTGAACAGGCCCGCTACGACGAGATCACCGCGGTGCTCGAGGACTCGGTGGCCAAGCACATGCGCGCCGACGTCACCGTCGGGGCGTTTCTGTCCGGCGGCATCGACTCCACCGCCATCGCGGCGCTGGCGATCCGGCACAACCCCAACCTGATCACCTTCACCACCGGCTTCGAGCGGGAGGGGTTCTCCGAGATCGACGTCGCGGTCGCCTCGGCCGAGGCGATCGGCGCCCGCCACATCGCCAAGGTGGTCCACCCGGACGAGTTCGTCGCCGCCCTGCCCGAAATCGTGTGGTACCTGGACGAACCGGTGGCCGACCCCGCCCTGGTGCCGCTGTTCTTCGTCGCCCGGGAGGCCCGCAAGCACGTGAAGGTGGTGCTGTCCGGGGAGGGCGCCGACGAGCTCTTCGGCGGCTACACGATCTACCGGGAGCCGTTGTCGCTCAAGCCCTTCGATTACCTGCCGCGGCCGTTGCGGCGGTCGATGGGCAAGGTGTCCAAGCCGCTGCCGGAGGGCATGCGGGGCAAGAGCCTGCTGCACCGCGGCTCGCTGACGCTCGAGGAGCGCTACTACGGCAACGCCCGCAGCTTCTCCGACGCGCAACTGCGCGACGTGCTGCCGGGCTTCCGCGAGGAATGGACCCACACCGACATCACCGCCTCGGTGTACGCCCAGTCGGCCGGCTGGGACCCGGTGGCCCGCATGCAGCACATCGACCTGTTCACCTGGCTGCGCGGGGACATCCTGGTCAAGGCGGACAAGATGACGATGGCCAACTCGCTGGAGCTGCGGGTGCCGTTCCTGGATCCCGAGGTGTTCGCCGTCGCCTCGCGGCTGCCCGTCGAGGCCAAGATCACCCGCACCACCACCAAGTACGCGCTGCGGCGGGCCCTCGAGCCGATCGTGCCGGCGCACGTGCTGCACCGGCCCAAGCTCGGGTTTCCCGTGCCCATCCGGCACTGGTTGCGCGCGGGCGAATTGCTGGACTGGGCCTACGGATTGGTGGCCACCTCGCAGGCCGGTCACCTCGTCGACCTGGCCGCCGTCCGGCGGATGCTCGACGAGCACCGCAACGGCGCCGGCGATCACAGCCGCCGGCTGTGGACGCTGCTGATCTTCATGCTCTGGCACGCGATCTTCGTCGAGCACACCGTGGTGCCGCAGATCAGCGAGCCGCACTACCCCGTCCAGCTATAGGCCGGGTCGCGAGCTTCGAGTGTGAACCCTGGGCGGAGATTTTCGGTGTGTCGCCGCCCTCAGCTCACGCTCGACGCCGTCAGGCCAGCACCGTGGCGATCTCGTTGGCCGCGTCGTCGCCGTAGGCACCCGCCAACCGGCTCACCGCCGTCTCGCGGTCCCACTCCCAGTTCTGGGTCCCGGTCGATTCCAGCACCAGCACGGCTACCAGCGAGCCCAGCTGCGCGGAGCGCTCCAGGTTCAGGCCCGCGCTGCGCCCGGTGAGGAAACCGGCCCGGAACGCGTCGCCGACGCCGGTGGGGTCGGTCTGGCTGGTCTCGGGCACGACGCCCACGTGGGTCGTCGTGCCGTCAGGCTCGACGATGTCCACGCCCTTGGGGCCCAGCGTGGTCACCCGCAGGCCGACCTTGCCCTGCACGTCGGACTCCGACCAGCCGGTCTTATTGAGCAGCAGCTCCCACTCGTAGTCGTTGGTGAACAAATAGGCGGCGCCGTCGACGAGCTTGTCGATCTCTTCGCCGGACAGGCGGGGCAGCTGTTGGGACGGGTCTGCGGCGAAGGGCAGGCCCAGCTTGCGGCACTCCTCGGTGTGCACCACCATCGCGTCCGGGTCGTTGGCCCCGACGATCACCAGCTCCGGCTCGCCGATGGACGACACCACGTCGGCGAGCTTGATGTTGCGGGCCTCCGACATGGCGCCGGGGTAGAACGACGCGATCTGGGCCATGTCGACGTCGGTGGTGCAGGTGAATCGCGCCGTGTGCGCCGTCTTCGAGATCAGCACGTTGTCGCAGTTGACACCGTGCGACTGCAGCCACTGCCGGTAGTCGTCGAAGTCGTCGCCGGCCGCGCCCACCAGCGCCACGTCGCCGCCGAGCACGCCGATCGCGAAGGCAATGTTGCCCGCCACGCCGCCACGGTGGATCACCAGGTCGTCGACCAGAAAACTGAGCGATACCTTCTGCAAGTGCTCAGCCAGCAGGTGCTCGGAAAACTTGCCCGGGAACCGCATCAGATTGTCGGTCGCAATCGAACCTGTCACCGCGATCGTCACGAATGTCTCCGCCCTTCGTTAGTAAGGTTATCTAGCTTACGCACGCCTCCGGACCGTCGCTGTGTCCACGGTCGGCACGAAGCGGTGCGCTAGCCTCCCTAGGGAACTCGCTCAAGTCGCCGGGACACGATGCTCGGTCGGGGTATCCCGCGCGTACTCCCGTCTACCACCGTAGGAGAACCAGGATGGCAGGTCCGCACTCGCCGAACCACACCGTCGGCGGCAGCGGACCCAGCGGACCTGAGCCCCCGGCCGGATCTCAGCCGCTCGAATTTCCCGACGACCCGCGCGCCGGCGACCCGGCTCCGGCCAATTATGCCGGGCAGCCGCCCCCGCCGATGCCCTACCCGCCGCCGCCCCGATCCAAGCGGCGGCTGGTCGTCGGCATCCTGTTGGCCTTCGCGCTGGTAGCCGCGCTGACCGTGGCGATCGTCTACGGCGTCCGCACCAACGGGGCCAACACCGGGGCCACGTTCTCGGAGGGCGCCGCCAAGACGGCCATCCAGGGGTACCTGGACGCGCTAGACCACCGCGACACCGAGGAGATCGTGCGCAACGCGCTGTGCGGGATGTACGACGGCGTGCGCGACAAACGCTCCGACCAGGCGTTGGCCAAGCTGAGCAGCGACGCGTTCCGCAAGCAGTTCTCCGAGGTCGAGGTCACCTCGATCGACAAGATCGTCTACCTGTCGCAGTACCAGGCCCAGGCGCTGTTCACCATGAAGGTGTCGCCCGCGACCGGCGGACCGCTGCGCGGTCAATTGCAGGGCATCGCCCAGTTGCTGTTCCAGCGGGGCCAGATCATGGTTTGCTCGTACGTGCTGCGCACCGGGGGCTCGTACTGAGCCCGGGGCTACCCGGTCAGTTGAACGAGTCGCCGCAGGCGCACGAGCCGCTGGCGTTGGGGTTGTCGATCGTGAAGCCCTGCTTCTCAATGGTGTCGACGAAATCGATGGACGCGCCTTCCACGTAGGGCGCGCTCATCCGGTCCACCGTCAGCTTCACACCGCCGAAGTCCGCGGTCAGATCGCCGTCCAGCGTCCGGTCGTCGAAGAACAGGTTGTAGCGCAGGCCCGCGCACCCGCCCGGCTGGACCGCGATACGCAGCGCCAGGTCGTCCCGGCCCTCCTGGTCGAGCAGGGACTTTGCCTTGGTGGCGGCGGCCTCGGTCAAGATCACGCCGTGCGTCTTGGCGGTCGACTCGTTTTGCACCGTCATTGCTTCTCCTACATGCCTCATCGTTGGGTGGGTCCATTCAGGTTCGAGCCCGCTGGCCTCGAGTTAAGCGGCCAGATCCGCCCGGAAAAAGCCCACTGGATCAACGGTACCTTGCGGGACCGCTATTCCCGAGCCGCGCCGCCACCACGGATGCCAGACCCATCAGCTGATTGGCCGCGTCGGCCTGCGCCAGCCGCGCCGATCCGGCGTGCTCGGCGATGGACAGGGCGGACATGATGCCCGCCGAGCGGACGGTGGCGTTGTCCAGGTCGACCTGGCCGGCCAGCACGATCACCGGCACTCCCCGCGGCCGGGCGGCGTCCGCGAGATAGCCCACCACCTTGCCGTGCAGCGACTGCTCGTCGAAGCGGCCTTCACCGGTGACGATTAGCTCCGCCATGTCCAGGTCATCGGCCAGGCGGGTGTGATGGGCGATGATCGCCGCGCCCGACTCGCACCGGCCGCCGAGCGCCAGCAGCCCGGCGCCGATACCGCCGGCGGCGGCCGCCCCCGGTTCGGCGCTGACGTCGCGTCCGGCCACGGCTTCCAGGATCAAGGCCCACGCCTGGAGGCGGACTTCCAGGGCCGCGACGGTGACCGTGTCCGCGCCCTTCTGCGGCCCGAACACCCTGGCCGCTCCCCACGGCCCGAGCAGGGGATATTCGGTGTCGGAGGCGGCGATGAGCTCCACATTGCCCAGCTGGCGGCGGGCGGAGTCCAGGCCGCCGAGCTCGGCGATCATCCCCTGCCCGCCGTCGGTGCACGCGCTGCCGCCGAGGCCGACCACGATCCGCGTCGCCCCGGCCCGCATAGCCTCGGCGATCAGCTGCCCCACTCCCCTGCTGTGGGCCGCCATCGCGGTCTCCGGGGTGGGCGGACCGCCCAGCAGGGCCAGGCCGCACGCCTGCGCGCACTCCAGGTAAGCGGTGGTCGTGGTGGGGTCGAACACCCATTTGGCCTCGACCATGGTGGACAGCGGCCCGGACACCCGCAGACGCCGCGTCTTGCCCAGCCGGCTGGCCAGCACCTCGACGAAGCCGGGGCCGCCGTCGGACTGCGGGGCGACGATGAACCGGTCGCCGGGGCGGCACCTGGTCCAGCCTGTCGCGATGGCCGCGGCCGCCTCCACGGCCGTCATGCTGTCGCCATAGCAATCCGGAGCCACCAGGACGAGCATGGCGGGCAGTTGCAGACGGCCGGGAGCGAGGCCCAAGGCAGCATCGTCCGAGGCCATCGACCCGTCGTCCATCACAGGCAGCCGTCCATCACTGGTAAGAGTAGGGCCAAGTGAGGGGCTGACGCAGGTCTAATAGCAAGGCATTCCAAGCCAATTCCGGGACGAGCCATTCGCGAAGTAACCTGGCCTCTGTGAAGTTGATGGGCCGTAAGAAAGGCCAGGACGAAGAGCTTGACGAGGGCGCGGCCGCAGCGGATGCCGCCGGCGCCCCCGAGACAACCGCTAGCGGGTCGCGTGGGACGAGCCCCAAGGGCCGGCCGACGCCCAAGCGCAGTCAGGCGCGGCGCAAGGGGCCGGTGGCGCCCGCGCCGATGAGCGCGTCGGAGGCGCGCGCCCGGCGCAAAACGCTGGCCGGCCCCAAGCTCAGTCGCGAGGAGCGCAAGGCCGACCGGACCGCCAGCCGCGCGCGGATGACGGATCGCCGACAGCGCATGATGGCCGGCGAAGAGGCTTACCTGCTGCCGCGTGACCAGGGCCCGATACGGCGCTACGCGCGCGACGTGGTGGACTCCCGGCGCAACCTGCTCGGCCTGTTCATGCCGGCGACGCTGTTTCTGATGTTCGTCATGTTCACCACCCCGCAGCTGCAGCTCTGGGTTTCCCCGGCGATGCTGGTGCTGATGGCCGTGATGGGTATCGACGGGGTCCTGCTGGGCCGCAAAGTGAGCAAGCTGGTGGACGCCAAGTTCCCCGACAACACCGAAAGCCGCTGGAAGCTGGGCCTCTACGCCGCCGGCCGGGCCTCGCAGATGCGACGGATGCGCACACCGCGGCCCCAGGTCGAGCGCGGCAGCGATGTCGGTTAGACGCGGGAAAGCCGCCTGAGCACGGTGCGCACTCTGGTGCTCGGCGGGATCCGGTCGGGCAAATCCCGGTGGGCGGAAGACGCGATCGCCGAGGCGCTGCCGGCCGGCCAGCCGGTCTGTTACCTGGCCCCCGGCCCCACCGGTTCGGGCGACGCGGACTGGGCGCACCGGGTCACCGAGCACCGCAACCGTCGGCCGGCGCATTGGTCGACGGTCGAATCCGACGACGTCGCAACGCAATTGCGGAACTCGCCGGACACTCCGACGCTCGTCGACGATCTGGGCAGCTGGCTGACCGGCACGCTGGATCGCCACGACGGATGGGACGGCGGATCGGTGGCGGCTCCGGTCGATGAGATGCTCGCCGCGGTCAGCGACTTCGGTTCCACGCTGGTGCTGGTCAGCCCGGAGGTGGGGTTGGCCGTCGTCCCTGCCACCGTGTCCGGGCGCCGGTTCGCCGACGAACTGGGCAGCCTCAACCAGCGGGTCGCCGAGCTGTGCGACCGGGTGGTGCTGGTGGTGGCCGGGCAAGCGGTGCCGATCAAGCCGCCGGGGACCTGATGGAATTCGCCCCGGTATCGCCGCCCGATGCGGGCGTCGCCGCGGCCGCCCGCGCCCGCCAGGACACCCTGACCAAGCCGAGGGGCGCGCTGGGCCGCCTCGAGGACCTTTCCGTGTGGGTCGCGTCGTGCCAAGGGCTCTGCCCGCCAAAGCAATTCGAGCGCGCCCGGGTGGTGGTGTTCGCCGGCGACCACGGCGTCGCCCGCTCCGGGGTGTCGGCCTACCCGCCGGAGGTGACCGCTCAGATGGTCACCAACTTCGATGCCGGCGGGGCGGCGATCAATGTGCTGGCCGATCTCGCCGGCGCGACGGTGCGGGTCGCCGACCTGGCGGTGGCGGGCGACGCCCTGACCGACCGGATCGGCGCCCACAAGGTGCGGCGCGGCAGCGGCAACATCGCCGTCGAGGACGCGCTGACTGACGACGAGACCGCCGCCGCGATCGCCGCGGGTCGCGCCATCGCCGACGAGGAGGTCGACGCCGGCGCCGACCTGCTGATCGCCGGGGACATGGGGATCGGGAACACCACCCCGGCCGCGGTGTTGGTGGCGGCGCTGACGAACGCCGAACCGGTTTCGGTGGTGGGCTTCGGCACCGGGATCGACGACGCCGGCTGGGCGCGCAAGACGGCCGCGGTGCGCGACGCCCTGTTCCGGGCGCGCCGCGTGCTGCCCGACCCGGTGGCGTTGCTGCGCTGCGGCGGCGGCGCGGATTTGGCCGCGATGGCGGGCTTCTGCGCGCAGGCCGCGGTGCGACGCACTCCGCTGCTGCTGGACGGGATGGCGGTGACGGCCGCCGCGCTGGTCGCCGAGCGGCTGGCTCCCGGCGCCCGGCTGTGGTGGCAGGCCGGTCATCGGTCCACCGAACCCGGTCATGCCCTGGCGCTTACCGAGCTGGGCCTGGAGCCGATTCTGGATCTGCGGATGCGGCTGGGTGAGGGAAGCGGCGCGGCGCTGGCGCTGCCGCTGCTGCGCGCCGCGGTGGCCACGCTGTCGTCGATGGCCACGTTCACGCAGGCCGGTGTGTCCAACCAGGCTTCCCCCCCGCAGTGATGCGTTCGCTGGCAACGGCTTTCGCGTTCGGTACGGTGCTTCCCGTCCCGCGTTCACGGCACGCGCCGATGGGCCGCGGCGCCATGACGGCGCTGCCGGTGGTGGGCGCCGTCCTGGGTGCGCTGGCCGCGGCGGTGACGTGGGGCGGTGCTCACGCGTTTGGCGCGTCCAGCCCGCTGTCCGGCCTGCTCGCGGTGGTGGCGCTGCTGCTGGCCACCCGCGGCCTGCACCTCGATGGTGTCGCCGACACGGCCGACGGGCTGGGCTGTTACGGGCCGCCGGAGCGCGCGCTGGCGGTGATGCGCGACGGGTCGACCGGCCCGTTCGGCGCGGCGGCCGTCGTCTTGGTGATCGCGCTGCAGGGGCTGGCCTTCGCGGCGCTGGGGGCCGCGGGCAGGCCGGGGATCATCGGCATCGCCGTGGCGGTCTTCGCGGGCCGCGTCGCCGCGGTGCTGGCGAGTCGGCGGTCGGTGCCGGCGGCCGCGGGCAGCGCGCTGGGCGTGCGGGTCGCCGGCAGCCAGCCGGTGGTCGTGGCGGCGGTCTGGGTCGCGGTGCTGCTGGTCGTTGCCCTGGCGGCGGGACCTCGGCCGTGGCAGGGTCCGGTCGCGGTGCTCGCGGCGCTGTGCTGCGCTGCGGTGTTGATCCGGCACTGCGTGCGCCGATTCGGCGGCATCACCGGCGACGTGCTGGGTGCCGCCATCGAGCTGACCACGACGGTGAGCGCCGTCGCGCTCGCCGCGCTGGTGCGGTTCTAGGGCCGAGCGCCCGGGCGCCCGGGCGCTCGCGTCCCGCTGTCCGGCTGGCCGGGCGTTCGGACGCGGCTAGCCCAGCCGCGCCATCCAGCCGTGGGTGTCGGCGAAGGTCCCGCGCTGGATTCCGGTCAGCGTGTCGCGCAGCGCCATCGTCACTTCGCCGGGTTGGCCGTCGGCGACGGTGAAGTCGGTGTCGCCGTACTTCACGTGCGAGACGGGTGTGATGACGGCGGCGGTGCCGCAGGCGAACACCTCGGTGATCTCGCCGGCGGCGGCCTTCTTCTGCCATTCGTCGATGTCGATCTTGCGTTCCTCGACGGAGAATCCGGCGTCAATTGCCAACTGCAGCAATGAATCCCGAGTGATCCCGGGCAACAGCGAACCGGACAGCTCCGGGGTGACCAACCGCGCCGACCCGCCGCTGCCGAACACGAAGAAGATGTTCATGCCGCCCATCTCCTCGACGAAGCGCCGTTCGACGGCGTCCAGCCACACCACCTGGTCGCACTCGTGGGCGGCGGCCTCGGCCTGGGCCAGCAGGGAGGCTGCATAGTTGCCGCCGAACTTGGCCGCGCCGGTGCCGCCCGGGCTGGCCCGCACGTAATCCGTCGACACCCACACGGTGACGGGGTTGATGCCGCCCCTGAAGTACGCCCCGGCCGGTGAGGCGATCAGCAGATACCGGTACCGCTTGGACGGCCGCACGCCCAACCCGGGCTCGGTCGCGATGATGAACGGGCGCAGATACAGCGCCTCTTCGCCCCCGGCGGCGGGCACCCAGGGCTTGTCGACCGCGATGAGCTGACGCAGCGAGCCCATGAACAGCTCTTCGGGCAGTTCTGGCATCGCGAGCCGCCGCGCCGACGAACGCAACCGCGCGGCGTTGGCCTCGGCGCGAAACGACACGACCGAGCCGTCCGCCCAGCGGTACGCCTTGAGCCCTTCGAAGATCTCCTGCGCGTAGTGCAGCACGATCGCCGACGGGTCCAGCTCGATCGGGCCGTACGGGATGACCCGCGCGTTGTGCCAACCCCGGTCGTCGTCGTAGTCGATCGACACCATGTGGTCGGTGAAGTATTTGCCGAAACCGGGCTCGGCCAGGATGGATCCACGTTCGGCGTCGGTCGCGGGGTGGGCCGAACGCGAAACCGTGAACTCGAGCGAGCCGCTGGTCATGCGGCTGATTGTATATCCGCCTGCGACCGGGCTTTTCACCTGAACCGGCGGCACTAACGGGTTTTCGCTTCGACGAAGGGTGGCCGCACGACCTCGCACTCGGCGGCACGCCCGCGAATGTCGACGGTGATGCGCTGCCCGTCCTCGACGCCGGCGTCGGCGTCGACCAGCGCCAGCCCGATGCCGACTTGCAGCGTCGGCGAGAACGTCCCCGACGTGGTGACCCCCACCGGCGTCTCGCCGGCGAGCACCGTCAGCCCGGGCCGCAGCACACCGCGGCCGACCAACCGCAGGCCGCGCAGCAGCCGCCGCGGCCCCGCCGCCTTCTCCGCCAGCAGCGCGTCGCGGCCGAAGAACGCGTCCTTCTTCCAGCCGATCGCCCAGCCGCATCGGGCCTGCAGCGGCGAAATGTCCAGCGCCAGTTCGTGCCCGTGCAGCGGGTAGCCCATCTCGGTGCGCAGCGTGTCCCGGGCGCCCAGCCCGGCGGGCTCCCCGCCGGCGGCGCCGACCGCCGCGGCCAGCGCGTCGAACACCACCCCCGAGGATTCCCACGGGGGCAGCAGCTCGTAGCCGTGCTCTCCGGTGTATCCGGTCCGGCACACCCGCACCGGCACCCCCGCATAGGAGGCGTCGGCGTAGCCCATGTAGTCCATGCCGGTCGGCAGGCCCAGCTCGCCGAGCACGTCCGCCGAGCGCGGGCCCTGCACCGCCAGCACCGCGTAGGAGCGATGCTCGTTGGTGATCGTCAGGCTCGCCGGGGCAGCGGCCTGCAGCGCCTCGACCACCGCGGCGGTGTTGGCCGCGTTGGGCACCAGAAAGATCTCGTCGTCGTCGACGTAGTAGGCGATCAAGTCGTCGATGACGCCGCCGGATTCGGTGCAGCACAACGTGTATTGCGCCTTGCCCGGCCCGATGCGGCTCAGGTCGTTGGTGAGCGTCGAGTTGACGAATTCGGCGGCCCCCGGCCCGCGGATCAACGCCTTGCCCAGGTGGCTGACGTCGAACAGGCCGACGGCGTTGCGGGTGGCGTTGTGTTCGCTGACGGTGCCGGCGTACGAGACCGGCATCAGCCACCCGCTGAACTCAGCGAAACTGGCCCCCAGGTCGCGGTGGCGGTCTTCCAGCGGGCCATGCTGTAAGTCATCGGTCACGACGGTTCACCCTAATCGCGGCTGCTGGCACACTTGGGTGGGTGGTCGATTCCCCGGACTTCGAAGCGCTTGAGGCTGCCGGAATCGCTCGCCCGCGCGAACGGGCCGATCTGATCAAATACCTCGACGAACTCGGCTTCAGCGTCGACGAAATGGTGGAGGCCGAGCAGCGCGGACGGCTGTTCGGGCTTGCCGGCGACGTCCTGCAATGGTCGGGGCGCCCGATCCACACGATGGCGACCGCCGCCGAGCAGCTCGGCTTGGCGCCCGCGGAAGTCACCCACGCGTGGGGTTTGCTCGGCCTGACCGTCGCCGGTCCCGACGTTCCCGCGCTGAGCCAGGCCGACGTCGATGCGCTGGCGACCTGGGTCGCCTTGAAGACGGTGGTGGGCGAAGACGGCGCGTTCGGGCTGCTGCGGGTGCTCGGTGCCGCGATGGCCCGGCTCGCGGAGGCCGAGTCGACCGCGATCCGGGCCGGGACGCCGGACATCCAGATGACCTACACCAACGACGAGCTCGCCACGGCGCAGGCTTACCGCGCGGTCGCGGAGTTCGTCCCCCGGATTTCGGCGCTGATCGACGTCGCTCATCGCCACCATCTGACCGGCGCGCGAACCCACTTCGAAGGCGTCCTTCGCGACACCTCGGCAAGCGTGGTGTGCGGCATCGGTTTTGCGGATCTGTCCGGTTTCACCGTGCTCACCCGCGCGCTGACCCCCGCGCAGCTTTCGGATCTGCTCAACGAGTTCGCCGGGACCGTCGCGGATGTGGTGCACCGCGATGGCGGCCGGGTGGTGAAGTTCATCGGTGACGAGGTGATGTGGGTGAGCGCGTCGCCCGAACGCCTGGCCAGGGCGGCGGTCGACCTCGTCGACCATCCGCGGGCGCGCGAGGAGGGTTTGCAGGTCCGCGCCGGCCTTGCGTACGGCAGCGTCCTGGCGATCAACGGGGACTACTTCGGCAGTCCGGTCAACCTGGCGGCGCGCCTGGTCGGGGCCGCCGCCCCGTGCCAGATCCTGGCCGATTCGGCCCTGCACGAGCAACTGCCGGACTGGCCGGCGACGGCCCGCGGCCCCTTTGAACTCAAGGGTTTTGACGCCCCCGTCGTCGCCTTTGAGCTGCGGGGCGCGGGCGCCCCCGACCTCGGCGCGGGCTCCGCCGATTAGGGTAAATGCCCGTGACCACCGAATTGAGCTATGCAAGCCCATCCGTCAACGTCGCCACGTCGCTGCCGAAACGCGGGGCGGGTTCTTCGGTATTGATCGTGCCGGTCGTCTCGACCGGCGACGAGGACCGGCCCGGGGCGGCGGTTGCGGCCGGCGAGTCGCTGCTGACGGCCGACGCCGTCGCCGAGATCGAATCCGGCCTGCGGGCACTCGACGCCACCGGCGGTAGTGAGCAGGTCCACCGCCTGGTGGTGCCGTCGCTGCCGGTGTCGAGCGTGCTGACGATCGGCCTGGGTAAACCGCGTCCCGAGTGGCTGGCCGACACGGTCCGGCGCGCCGCGGGTGTGGCGGCGCGGTCGGTGGGCACCGCCGAGGCGGCGATCCTCACGCTGCCCGGTGACTTCGACGCCGACGTCTGCTCGGCGGCCGTCGAGGGACTCATCCTGGGCAGCTACCGGTTCACCGAATTCCGCAGCGGCAAGACCGCGCCGAAAGACAAAGGGCTGCGCAAGATCACCGTCCTGTCAGCCTCGAAGGACGCCAAAGCGGCCAGCGCGCACGGCGCGGCCGTGGCGACGGCGGTGGCCACCGCTCGCGACTTCGTCAACACGCCGCCAAGTCACCTCTTCCCGGCCGAATTCGCTAAGCGTGCAAGGGCTTTGGGCGAATCCGTGGGCCTCGAGGTGGAGGTGCTCGACGAGAAGGCGTTACAGAAGGCCGGCTACGGCGGCGTGATCGGCGTCGGCCAGGGCTCGTCGCGACCGCCGCGGCTGGTACGGCTGACCCACCGGGGTGCGAAGCTGGCCAAGAAGTCCAAGCAGGCCAAGCGAGTCGCGCTGGTCGGCAAGGGCATCACGTTCGACACCGGCGGCATCTCGATCAAGCCGGCGGCGTCGATGCACCACATGACCTCGGACATGGGCGGCGCGGCCGCGGTCATCGCCACGGTGGCACTGGCCGCCCAGTTGCGGTTGCCGATCGACGTGATCGCCACCGTGCCGATGGCCGAGAACATGCCGTCGGGCACCGCGCAGCGTCCTGGCGACGTGTTGACCCAATACGGCGGCATCACCGTCGAGGTGCAGAACACCGACGCCGAGGGTCGGCTCATCCTGGCCGACGCCATCGTGCGGGCCTGCGAGGACAACCCCGACTACCTGATCGAGACGTCCACGTTGACCGGCGCGCAGACGGTGGCGTTGGGCGCCCGGATCCCCGGGGTGATGGGCAGCGACGAGTTCCGCGACCGGGTCGCCGCGATCTCGCAGCGGGTGGGCGAGAACGGTTGGCCGATGCCGCTGCCCGACGAACTCAAGGAAGACCTGAAGTCCACGGTGGCCGACCTGTCCAACATCAGCGGCCAGCGCTTCGCCGGCATGCTGGTGGCCGGGGTGTTCCTGCGCGAATTCGTCGCCGACGGCGTGAGCTGGGCCCACATCGACGTGGCCGGCCCGGCGTACAACACCGGCGGCCCGTGGGGGCACACCCCCAAGGGCGGCACCGGTGTGCCGACCCGCACCATGTTCGCGGTGCTCGAGGACATCTGCGAAAAGGGCTAGCGAACGGCTAGCGCCTCACTTCGTCAGCAACGAGAAGACGGCCCGTTGCACCGTGCGGCGCGGCCAACCGCTCGCGCCGTCGGCGGCCAACGCGGCGTTCGCCGCGTTGCGGCCGCAGGCGCCGTGCACGGAGCCGCCCGGGGTTGCCGACGCGCTGCCCAGATACAGCCCCTGCACCGGGGTTTCGGCGCGGCCCATGCCGGGCGCCGGGCGAAAGATCAGCATCTGCTGCAACTGCGCCGTGCCACCGTTGAGCGCCCCCATGTGCAGGTTGGCGTCGCTGGCCTCCAAGTCCGACGGCCGCTGCACGAACCTGTCGATGACCGCCGAACCGAAGCCCGGCGCGTGTTCCTCGATGACTCGGTCCATCCCCGCGGCGAGCCGGTCGGCCGACGCGTCGTCGGCGACGTTGCGCGGCAAATGCGTATAGGCCCAGACACTTTCGGTGCCCGCGGGAGACCTGCTCGGATCCGCGGTGGTGGTCTGCCCGAACAACATGAACGGATGCTCCGGCACCACCCGGGTGTTCAGGTCGGCCATCCAGCGGACCAGCCCGTCACCGTCGGCCCCCAGGTGGACGGTGCCGACGCCGTGCAGGTTCTGGGCGCGCCAGGGAACGGGCCCGCCGAGGGCGTAGTTGACCTTCACCACCGGCGGATCCCACATGAAATACTCGAGGTCGCGTAACAGCTTGGGCGGCAGCGCATCCGGGGGAAGCATGTCGCGGAACAGCCGGGGCGCCGCCACGTCGGCGACGATCGCCCGCCGGGCCGCGACGGTGCGCCCCCCGGCCGTCGTCACGCCGACCGCGCGACCGCCCCGCACCTGGATACGGGAAACGTTCTGGTTGCACTCGATTCGCGCGCCTGCGGAGCGAGCACGGTTGACCAGGGCGGCCGTCAGCTGACCGGAACCGCCCACCGGCACGGGCCAGCCGCCGTCCTGGGCCAGCATTGTCATCAGGAACCCCATGGCGCCGCTGATCGGCGCGTCCGGTGGGACGTCGGCGTGCATCGCGTTGCCCAACAACAATACTCGGGGCGCCTCGCCAGCGAACAGCTCACTCGCCATGGTGTTGGCCGGCTGCACCAGCAGGCGCGCCACCCGAATCGCCTCGGCCGTGCCGAGTTTGGTCAGCAGTCGCATCAGCGGGCGCACGGGCGGGAAGGGCGCCAGCATGGCGTCGAGCAGCGGAGCCTTGATCCGCTGCCACAAGTCCACCAGCCGCCACCAGTTATCGCCATCGGCGGGTTCCCGCCGCGCGAATTCCGTTGCCGTGCGGGCAGGGTCGTGATAGATGACGGGCGGGTCGTCATCGGCCGCGCTGCGCGGATGCCCGACCACCGCCGGCGCGTGTGACCACCGCAGCCCGTGGTCTTCGAGCTGCAGCGCCGCCATCGCCGGTGAGGCCACCGTCATCGGGTAGTAAGAGCTGAACAGGTCGGTGATGTAGCCGGGCGTCAGCTCCGCGCTGCGGACCGCGCCGCCCGGTTCCGGCTGGGCTTCCAGCACCAGCACGTCCCATCCGGCGTCGGCCAGCATCGAGGCGGCAACCAGCCCGTGGTGTCCGGCCCCGATGACGACGGCGTCCGCGGTATCCCCCACGATCACTTCACCTGGCTCGGCTCCTTGCGCTCCGCCAGAGCCCCCAGACGCCACAGGCATTCCTTGTTGCGCGGGTAAGCCGCAGCCAGCGCAAGGGAATTGGGCACGGCCCCCATCGGGCCCTCGACGGGCACTTCGATCATCTCGACCCGGCAGCCCGTGGGGGTCTCGTGCAGCAGCATCGTTATCCGCGCGGCACCGAGCGGCCCGAGGCGGGCGCACAGCACCAGCTTGTGCGGCGGTTCGCACTCTTCGACCACCGTCGCGTCGTTGATCACCAGCGGCCAGATCCCGATCGAGTGCCTGATCGATGAGCCGGGCTCCGGCCAGTCCGGATCGACGGCCCGCATGCGGCTGTTGCCCACCACCCACTGGGTGTAGGTCCACCCTTGGGCCAGCACTTCCCACACCCGCTCGCAAGGCGCGGCCACATCCCGCGTCGCACTCAGCACCACAACCATTCCCCTTTCGGCTACCGCGGCGGAATACCCACGTAGCGGCCGCCGTACCGGTCAAATTCGGGTTTACCGGGCCCCAACAGTGGTTAATCTCCTAGCGGTCAAAATCCGGACGGCGAAAGGCGAGATCGTGACGGTGCGACGGTTGATTCTCGGTGTGGGCGCGGTACTTTTGCTGGCCGGTGTGATCGGGCTATTGGCGCCGGTGTCGATTTCCGACAGCAACGGCCATTCGATCGGGTGCGGGAACGCGGTCGCGACGGACCTGTCCGCGGCCAGAAGCGCCAACAACAACAGCGTGGCGAACATCCCGATCCTCAATCAGGTTGTTCCACACACCGACTATGTGGCGCAGTGCCAGTCGTCGGTGGGCAGCCGGCGCACGTGGTCCATTCCGCTGGCGGTCATCGGGCTGCTCGCGATCGGCGGGGTGTTGCTGACGGGCCGTCAGGGCGCGGCCCGGGCGGGCACCTAAACCGCGGTCAGATCACCCGCATCCGCGCGAAGTTACGCAAGCCCTGCGGCGCCACGCGCGAAAGACCGTACAGCGCATAGGCTTCCGGAGCCACAGGGCGAATCGGCTTCTTCTTCTTGACCGACGACAGGATCGCGTTGGCGACCTTGTCGGGGCCGTAATGCCGCAGCGCGAACATCTTGCCGAGCTGGCCGCGCCGGCCGTCGACCTGTTCGCCCTTTCCGGCGGGCGCGTCGAACCGGGTGGTGTTGATGATGTTGGTGTCGATGACGCCCGGGCAGATGGTGGTCAGCCCCACCCCCGCGGCGTCGAGTTCGGCGCGCAGGCAATCGGAGAACATGTAGGTCGCGGCCTTCGAGGTGCAGTAGGCGTTCAGCGACTGCAACGGCGCGTAGGCGGCCATCGATGACACGTTGACGATGTACCCGCCGGTGCCACGCTCGACCAGCCGCCGCGCGAAGGACCGGCACCCGTTGACCACACCGCCCAGGTTGACGTCGAGCACCCGGTCGAACTGCTCGGCCGGGGTGTCCAGGAATCCCCCGGCCTGGCCGATGCCGGCGTTGTTGACCACGATGTCGGGCACGCCGTGTTCGGCGCTCACCCGCTCGGCGAACGCCTCCACGGCCGCGGCGTCGGACACGTCCAGCACGTAAGCATGCGCGGCGCCGCCGCGGGTGGCGATCTCGGCGGCCGTGGCCTTGACGGCCGCCTCGTCGATGTCGCTGATGACCAGCTCGGCGCCCTCCCGCGCGAACGCGAACGCCGTCTCGCGGCCGATTCCGCTGCCGGCGCCGGTGACCGACACCAGGGTGTCGCCGAAGGATCCGCGCGGGCGCCCGACCTGCGCGCGCAGCAGCGCGCGGCTGGGCGGTTTGCCCTCGGCCAGATCGGCGAACTCGTGCACCGCCGCGGCCATCACCTGCGGGTGGGACATCGGCGAGAAGTGGCCGGCCCTGATGTCGCGCCGCCACAGCCGCGGCACGAAGCGGGGCGTGTGGTCGTAGCCGTACGGCCGCACGTACTTGTCCTTGGTGTTGACGATCAGCTGCACCGGCACGTCGACGACTTCGACGCCCTGCCCGCGGCCGGAGAACGAGCGAAAGTAGTTGGCGGGATACGTCTTTACCGAACGGGCGGCGTCGCGGGCCAGGTGGGGCGAGTGGTGGATCTGCTCGACCGGGATGTTGTCCACCGCGTTGCGCCGAAGAGCCGGGATCGACAGCGTCAGCCGGAGGAACAGCGGCGCGAGCACCGGGATCGAGAAGAAGATCATGTAGGTCAGCCGCAGCGCCTGGCTGATCGCCCGGGCGAAGGTGCGCGGGCGCCAGGGCCGCCGCAGCCCGCTGAAGATGTAGTCGACCAGTTGGTCCTGGCTGGGCCCGGACACCGAAGTGAACGTGGCGACCCGGTCACCGGCACCGGACCGCTTGAGGTAGTGCCACACGCCCACCGAGCCCCAGTCGTGGGCGAGCACGTGCACGGGCCGGCCGGGGCTGAGCTCGCCGGTCACCGCGGCGAAGTCGTCGGCGAACCGGTCCATGCGGTATGCCGACACCGGCTTGGGCACCGAGGACTCACCGACGCCACGGTTGTCGTACCGCAGGATGCGAAACCGGTCGGCCAGCAGCGGCACGACACCGTCCCAGAGCACATGCGAGTCGGGGAAGCCGTGCACCAGCACGACGGTGGGCCCCTCGGGATTGCCCTCTTCGTAGACAGCGATTCGCGCGCCGTCGGCGCTGTCGACGAAATGCTGGGCTAGCTGTTGTGTTGCCGGCATCTCCGACCTCCCCGCTTGAACTGCAGTGGCCACACCGTAGCAAGGGCGTTCGGGGCGTCCCGGCATCCGCGCGCGGTCCGCCCTGGATGTGTGCCGGTGCGGATGCAGTGACAGGATAGTTTTGGATAGTTACTTCGAACGGCTAGCGACATGTTCGACCCGCCCCGACCCACGAGCGATCGAGGAGTCAAAAACGATGGCCTTCTCCGTCCAGATGCCGGCACTCGGTGAGAGCGTCACCGAAGGGACGGTCACCCGCTGGCTCAAGCAGGAAGGCGACACGGTCGAGCTCGACGAACCCCTCGTCGAGGTGTCCACCGACAAGGTCGACACCGAAATCCCGTCGCCCGCCGCCGGTGTGCTGACCAAGATCGTCGCCCAGGAGGACGACACCGTCGAGGTGGGCGGCGAGCTGGCTGTGATCGGTGACTCGGCGGAGGGTGGCTCGCAGGGCGGCGGTTCCCAGGCGGCCCCGCAGGCACCCAGCCAGCCGGAGCCGCAGGCCGAAGCCGCCCAGCCGGAACCGCAGGCCGAAGCCGCCCCGCCGGCCCAATCCGAGCCCGAAACCGAAGCCCCGGCCCAGCCGGAGCCCGAGCCTCAGCCCGCCGCGCAGAGCTCCGGCGGCGACGCGACCCCGGTGTTGATGCCGGAGCTCGGCGAGTCGGTGGCCGAGGGCACGGTGACCCGCTGGCTGAAGAAGGTCGGCGACTCGGTCCAGGTAGACGATGCGCTGGTGGAGGTGTCGACCGACAAGGTGGACACCGAGATTCCCTCCCCGGTGGCCGGCGTCCTGATCAGCATCACCGCCGAAGAGGACGCCACCGTGCCGGTCGGCGGCGAGCTGGCACGCATCGGCAGCGGTTCGCAAGCCGCTTCCGCTCCCACGCCCCCGCCCGCCCCCAAACCGGAACCCAAGCCCGAGCCGGCACCCGAACCACGCAAGGCCGAGGCGAAGCCCGAACCGCAGCCGGTTTCGCAGCCCGAGCCGGCGCCGAAAGCCCAACCGCCGCAGGCACAACCGGCGGCCCAGCCCAGTGGCTCGAGTCCGAACGGCGCGCCGTACGTGACCCCGCTGGTGCGCAAACTGGCCACCGAACACGACATCGACCTCGCCGGGATCACCGGCACCGGCGTCGGCGGCCGCATCCGCAAGCAAGACGTGCTCGCCGCGGCGGAAAAGAAACAACAGGCCCAGAAGGCGCCCGCGCCAGCGCAGGCACCCGCCGCCGCGCCGGCCGGGGAGGGCAAGGCGACTCCGGCGGCCGCCCCCACCACGGCGCCGGCGCTGGCGCACCTGCGCGGCACCACGCAGAAGGCCAGCCGGATCCGCCAGCTCACCGCGAACAAAACTCGGGAATCCCTGCAGGCCACGGCCCAGCTCACCCAGACCCACGAGGTCGACATGACCAGGATCGTCGGGTTGCGGGCCAGGGCGAAGTCCGCGTTCGCCGAACGCGAGGGGGTGAACCTGACCTTCCTGCCGTTCATCGCCAGGGCGGTGATCGACGCGTTGAAGGTCCACCCCAACATCAACGCGAGCTACAACGAGCAGACCAAGGAGATCACCTACTACGACGCCGAGCATCTCGGCTTCGCGGTCGATACCGAACAGGGGCTGCTCTCCCCCGTCATCCACAACGCCGGCGACCTCTCGCTGGCCGGACTGGCCCGGGCCATCGCCGACATCGCCGCGCGCGCCCGCTCGGGTGACCTCAAACCCGACGAACTGTCCGGCGGGACCTTCACCATCACCAACATCGGCAGCCAGGGCGCTTTGTTCGACACCCCCATCCTGGTTCCGCCGCAGGCCGCCATGCTGGGCACCGGGGCCATCGTGAAGCGGCCCCGGGTGATCGTCGACGAATTCGGCAACGAGTCCATCGGCGTCCGCTCCATCTGCTATCTCCCGCTCACCTATGACCACCGGCTCATCGACGGCGCTGATGCCGGACGCTTCCTCACCACGATCAAGAACCGCCTCGAAGAGGGAGCGTTCGAGGCCGACTTGGGTCTTTAGGGGGCGGGCGAACGGTGGGCAAGCTCGTCATCGCCATAGCGGGGTCGTCCGGACTGATCGGATCCGCTTTGACCGCGGCGCTGCGTGCGGCCGACCACCGGGTGTTGCGCATCGTGCGCCGGGCGCCGTCGAATTCCGACGAATTGCACTGGAACCCCGAGAGCGGCGAATTCGACGTCGACGCGATCAGCGATGCCGACGCCGTCGTCAACCTGTGCGGTGTCAACGTCGGCCAGCGCCGCTGGTCGGGCGCCTTCAAGCAGGGTCTGCGGGACAGCCGGATCGCTCCGACCGAAGTCTTGGCGCATGCCGTCGCCGAGGCCGGGGTGGGGACGCTGGTCAACGCCAGCGCGGTGGGCTACTACGGGAACACCAAGGACCACGTGGTCGACGAAAACGACCGGGCGGGAAGGGGTTTCCTGGCCCAGCTGTGCGAAGACTGGGAGGCCGCCACGCTGCCGGCGCAATACGGTGGCGCCCGGGTGGTGCTCGCCCGCACGGGGCTGGTGTTCGCCCCCTCAGGTGGCGCGTTGGGGCGGTTGCGGCCGTTGTTCCGGACGGGCCTCGGGGCCCGGCTGGGCAGCGGCCGTCAATACATGTCCTGGATCACCCTGGAGGACGAGGTGCGGGCGCTGCTGTTCGCGATCTCCAACACCGCGCTGTCCGGCCCGGTCAACATGACGGGGCCCGCGCCCGTCACCAACGCCGAGTTCACCACCGCGTTCGGCCGGGCGGTCAACCGGCCGACGCCGCTGATGATGCCCGGTTTCGCAGTGCGCGCCGCGCTCGGTGAGTTCGCCGACGAGGGCGTGCTGACCGGCCAGCGTGCCATCCCGTCCGCGCTGGAGCGGGCCGGTTTCCAGTTCCACCACAACACGATTGGCGAGGCGCTCGGCTACGCCACCGCGCGGCGCGACCAGGACTAGCGGCGATCGCGAGGGCGGCGGAGCCGGTCGAAGCGGGTCGCCGCCATCGGGACTAGCCACTACGGCCGGCCGAGTGTCACGCCAGCGTGGCTGACGCCGCCCAGCGTGACGCCCCGTCGCGGGGTGGTTGTCCGGCGAGTACCGTCGCGAACGTGAGCGATTCCATCCGGTCCAGCCGGGCCGCGATCGAGGTTCGCCAGCTCGGAACAGTCGACTACAGCACCGCCTGGCAGCTGCAGCGCGAGCTGGCCGACGCCAGGGTCGCCGGCGGCAGCGACACGCTGCTGTTGCTGGAGCACCCGCCCGTCTACACCGCGGGGCGGCGCACCGAGCCGCACGAGCGGCCGGTTAACGGCACCCCCGTCGTCGACACCGACCGCGGCGGCAAGATCACCTGGCACGGCCCGGGGCAACTGGTCGGATATCCGATCATCGGCCTGGCCGAACCGCTCGACGTGGTGAATTACGTGCGGCGCCTGGAGGAGGCGTTGATCAAGGTGTGCGGCGACCTGGGCTTGGAGACCGGTCGGGTGCACGGCCGCTCCGGGGTGTGGGTGCCCGGCGTTGGCGGCCGGCCCGACCGCAAGGTGGCGGCCATCGGCGTCCGGGTGTCGCGCGCGACCACCCTGCACGGGTTCGCGCTCAACTGCGACTGCGACCTCGGCGCTTTCGGCACGATCGTGCCCTGTGGCATCAGCGACGCCGGCGTGACGTCGTTGTCCGCCGAGCTGGGACATTCGGTGGTCGTCGACGACGTCCGCGCGGCCGTCGCCGCCGCCGTCTGCGACGCCCTCGACGGCGCCCTGCCGGTCCAAGAACACCCGGGTACGCGCGTAGCATCAGGCATGTGACTGTCGCACCCGAAGGCCGCAAATTGCTGCGCCTCGAGGTCCGCAACGCGCAGACGCCGATCGAACGCAAGCCGCCGTGGATCAAGGTCCGGGCCCGGATGGGTCCCGAATACACCCAGTTGAAGGGCCTGGTCCACCGCGAGGGGCTGCACACGGTCTGCGAAGAGGCCGGCTGCCCCAACATCTTCGAGTGCTGGGAGGACCGGGAAGCCACGTTCCTGATCGGTGGTGACCAGTGCACCCGGCGCTGCGACTTCTGCCAGATCGACACCGGAAAGCCCGCGGCCCTGGACCGCGACGAGCCGCGGCGCGTCGCCGACAGCGTGCGCACCATGGGACTGCGTTACGCCACCATCACCGGGGTGGCCCGCGATGACCTGCCCGACGGCGGGGCCTGGCTCTACGCCGAGACGGTGCGCGCCATCAAGGAACTCAACCCGTCGACCGGCGTCGAACTGTTGATCCCCGACTTCAACGGCGAGCCCGCCCGGCTTGCCGAGGTGTTCGAATCCCGCCCGGAAGTGTTGGCGCACAACGTCGAAACCGTGCCCCGCATCTTCAAGCGGATCCGGCCCGCCTTCACCTACCAGCGCAGCCTCGACGTGATCACCGCGGCGCGCGACGCCGGGCTGGTCACCAAGAGCAATCTCATCCTCGGGCTGGGCGAGACCGCCGACGAGGTGCGCACCGCCCTGGCCGACCTGCGGGGCGCCGGCTGCGACATCGTCACCATCACCCAGTACCTGCGCCCGTCGACGCGGCACCATCCGGTCGAACGCTGGGTGCATCCCGACGAGTTCGTCGAGTTCGCCCGGCATGCCGAGGGGCTGGGCTTCGCCGGGGTGCTGGCCGGGCCGCTGGTGCGGTCGTCCTACCGGGCGGGCCGGCTCTACGAGCAAGCCGCGCGCACCCGCGCCTGAAGTTGTAGCGCCGCGCTAGTCAGCGGCGGCGGTACGTATTCTTTGACTATGGCTAAACCCCGCACCGCCGCTGAGAACAAGGCCGCCCGGGCGCAGGCGCAAGCCGCGCGCAAGGCCGCCGCGAAGGAGCGGCGCGCCCAGCTGTGGCAGGCGTTCAACATGCAGCGCCGCGAGGACAAGCGGCTGCTGCCCTACATGATCGGCGCCTTCGTGCTGATCGTGGCAATCTCCGTGGCGGTCGGTGTGTGGGCCGGCGGGCTGACGATGATCACCTTGATCCCGCTGGGCGTGGTGCTGGGCGGGCTGGTCGCCTTCATCATCTTCGGCCGCCGGGCGCAGAAAAGTGTCTACAGCAAGGCCGAGGGCCAAACCGGCGCGGCCGCATGGGCTTTGGATAATTTGCGCGGCAAGTGGCGGGTGACGCCGGGGGTGGCCGCGACCGGCCACCTCGACGCGGTGCACCGGGTCATCGGCCGGCCCGGCGTCATCTTGGTCGGGGAAGGGTCGTCGGCCCGGGTCCGGCCGCTGCTGGCCCAGGAGAAGAAGCGCACCGCGCGACTCATCGGCGACGTGCCGATCTACGACATCATCGTCGGCAACGGCGACGACGAGGTTCCGCTGTCCAAGCTGGAGCGCCACCTCAACCGCCTGCCGGCCAACATCACCGCCAAACAGATGGACACGCTGGAGTCGCGGTTGGCCGCGTTGGGGACGCGGGCCGGCGCCGCCGTCCTGCCGAAGGGGCCGCTTCCCAACGCCGGCAAGATGCGCGGTGTGCAGCGCACCGTGCGCCGTAAATAATCAGCGCCGCACGACCGCCGTTGCGGTCAGCCGGTCCTGCAGTCCCCGGCCGTCCCAGTCGGTGAACAACGCCGGGACGACGGTTCCCACCAGCACGCCCCGTATCACCGCGCGGACGATGCCGACCGCCGCCTGCCCGTCGACCGTCACCACCCGCAGGCCGACCACCAACTGCCCGGGCGTGAAGCCGAACAGCCGCACCGAGACCACGCCCAGCACGAACCAGATGGCCAGCACCGCCGTCGCCAACATGTGTTCGGAGAAAACACCGAAGCGCAGGGCCAGCGCGGCCAGGCCGTAGGAGATCAGCCAGTCGACCATCAACGCGCCCAGCCGACGGCCCATCGGGGCCAGGGACCCCGGCCCGGTTTCCGGCAGGCCGAGCTTCTCGCCGGGGTACGCGGATCGCGATTCCGGCGTCATCGGCCGAGACCAGCGTTCGGCTCCCCGACCTGCACGGCCGGGGACGGCAAGCGAACACTGCGCTCGAGCTCCGGACCAGATACGATCTTGCGATCCATGGCCCCACAATAGAACCCGCCGCCGGTGCCGCTCTTTTGTGGATGACATGGGTCGCGTAACGTGCGCGCAACACGGGGTTGACTGGCGGGCAACATCTGCTCCATAGCGTCAGGCCGCGGATCTCACCAAGTAAAGGAGCATTTCTGTGACGGAAACGACGCCCGACGACGTCTTCAAACTCGTCAAGGACGAGAACGTCGAGTATGTCGACGTCCGGTTCTGTGACTTGCCAGGCATCATGCAGCACTTCACGATTCCGGTTTCGTTTTTCGATGAGAGCGTCTTCGAGGACGGCCTGGCCTTCGACGGTTCGTCGATTCGCGGGTTCCAGTCCATCCACGAATCCGACATGCTGCTCCTGCCCGACCCCGCGACGGCGCAGATCGACCTGTTCACTTCACACAAGACGCTGAACCTGAACTTCTTCGTGCACGACCCGTTCACCCTCGAGCCCTACTCGCGCGACCCGCGCAACATCGCCCGCAAGGCGGAGAACTACCTGATCAGCACCGGCGTCGCCGACACCGCCTACTTCGGCGCCGAGGCCGAGTTCTACATCTTCGACTCGGTGAGCTTCGACTCGCGCACCAACGGCTCCTTCTACGAGGTCGACGCGATCTCCGGCTGGTGGAACACCGGCGAGCCGACCGAGAACGACGGCACCCCCAACCGCGGTTACAAGGTCCGCCCCAAGGGCGGGTACTTCCCGGTCGCTCCCGTCGACCACTACGTCGACCTGCGCGCCGACATGTTGTCGAACCTCATCAAGGCCGGCTTCAGCCTGGAGAAGGGCCACCACGAGGTGGGCACCGGTGGGCAGGCCGAGATCAACTACAAGTTCAACACGCTGCTGCACGCCGCCGACGACATGCAGTTGTACAAGTACATCGTCAAGAACACGGCGTGGCAGAACGGCAAGACCGTCACGTTCATGCCCAAGCCGCTGTTCGGCGACAACGGCTCCGGCATGCACACCCACCAGTCGCTGTGGAAGGACGGCAGCCCGCTGATGTACGACGAGACCGGTTACGCCGGCCTGTCGGACACCGCGCGGCACTACATCGGCGGCCTGTTGCACCACGCCCCGTCGCTGCTGGCCTTCACCAACCCGACCGTCAACTCCTACAAGCGACTGGTCCCGGGTTACGAGGCGCCGATCAACCTGGTCTACAGCCAGCGCAACCGCTCGGCTTGTGTCCGCATCCCGATCACCGGCAGCAACCCGAAGGCCAAGCGGCTCGAATTCCGTTGCCCCGACTCGTCGGGCAACCCGTACCTGGCGTTCTCGGCGATGCTGATGGCCGGGCTCGACGGGATCAAGAACAAGATCGAGCCGCAGGCCCCGGTGGACAAGGACCTGTACGAATTGCCGCCGGAGGAGGCCGCCAACATCCCGCAGGCGCCCACCCAGCTGTCCGCGGTGATCGACCGGCTGGAAGAGGACCACGAATACCTCACTGAGGGCGGCGTTTTCACGCCCGACCTGATCGAGACGTGGATCAGCTTCAAGCGCGAGAACGAGATCCTGCCGGTGCAGATCCGGCCGCACCCGTACGAGTTCGCGCTCTACTACGACGTCTAAGTCGACGTCCGTCCGCAGTAGCTCCTAGAAGAGTCCACCCGCTCGCGATCAGTCCAGCGAGCGGGTGGACTCTTCGCTTTCAGTGCCGAGCATGTGGCGGAAAGTTCAGATTCGAAGTCTTGCGGCGGCAACGGATACGGCGTTAGCTTCTGGGTCATGACTATCAGCACCGCACAGGTAATGGTCGGGAGCCGCGTGGGCGGCGGAGCCGGCGGGGGACGCTTCATCGGTGGCGGGGCCGGCGGCGGCCGCTTCGGCGGAGGCGCCGGCGGAGGCCGCCACGGTGGCGGGGCTGGCGGCGGCTTCGTCGGTGGCGGTGCCGGCGGGGGCCGCTAACCAATCACCCGATCGGGGCAGGCGGCTCGTCTGGGTTGGCTGCTCCGCCGAGGTCGAGTTGCATCCACGCGACGTCGTGCCAGCGGCCGCGTTTCCATTCGACGCGCCGATATAGGCCGGCGTCCTGGAACCCGAACGATCGGTGAAAGCCGTTGCTGGCCTCGTTCGGTTGGGTGATGCCGGCGAAGGCCCTCCGGTAGCCGCGCTCCGTGAGCCGGCGCAGCAATTGCGTGTAGAGCCGGCGACCGCCGCGCGTGCGGTGATGGTCGGGGTCGACGTAAATTCCGGTCTCCACCGACCATTGGAAGCTGGGCAGGCGCCGCAGCGCGTGGCCGTAGGCGAAACCGATGGCCCGAGCGTTGCGTTCGAGGACGAGCCATTCGTGGGCGTCGCGGATGCGGTTGGCCATCTCCCCGACGCTCGGGACTTCGATCTCCCAGCTGATCGCCGTTTCCTCGACATACGGGCGGTAGATCGCAAGGCACGCCGCGGCATCCTCCGCGGACGCCGGACGCACCGGGTCGATGTTCGCTGGCATGCTCGGCATTCTTTCAGGCTTGCATGGGGTTACCGCCGGCTACCCAAACGCGATCGACCTCGCGAGATATAAACCACGGCGGACTTTTACGGCGTGTCGTCGCCATAGGTTATGTGTCGTGGCGGAAGGCGCCAGGAGGCGAAAGGCGCGAGAAGGCGCAAAGTCGCGACTAACCGTCGAGCGCCAGGTCCTTGCGGAAGCGCTGCATGCCGTCGATCTTGTCGTCCAGCGACGCGTCCGGTCCCGCGTAGAACATCCACGGCATGGTGATGATGCCCGTGATGCCGGCGTCGGCGGCGCGTTGGTAGTCGGCGGTGGTGAAGGCGTCGGTCAGCGGTGTCAGGATGGTGAAATCGTCCATCGACAACCCGTTTTCGGCCCGCAACTCCCGCAGCCGGCCCACGGCCTCGATGGCGCGTTCGGTCTTGATCAGATCACCGATCCAGCCGTCGTTGCGGGCGGCCCGGCGCAGCGCGATGTCGCTGAGCCCGCCGACGTACACCGGGATCGGCGGCGGCGTCGGCTCCATTTCCAGCCGCGGTGTGCGATAGAACGTGCCCTCGAATTCCGTCCAGCCCGGCCGCCACAGCGCGCGCATCAGGTCGATGATCTCGTCGGTCCGTTTCCCGCGGGCCTCGAACCGCTCGCCCATCAACGCGAATTCCTCGCGGCACCAGCCGACGCCGATGCCGAGCTCCACCCGGCCCGACGCCAGAACCGCCGCGGTGCCAATGGCTTTGGCGGCCGAGTAGGGGTTGCGCATCGCGGGGATGTAGACGGTGTTGACGAACCGCAGCCGCGTGGTGACCTGGGCCAGAGCGCCGATGAGGACCCACGGGTCGGGCCAGTCGGTGAATGGCTGCCAACGCCGTTGCCCGTCCTTGGTGTACGGGTATGGGGTGTCCAGCGTCTCCAGGTTGACGACGTGGTCGGGAATCCCGATGCCGTCGTAGCCGAGTTCGTCGGCGGCCTTGGCGAGTTCGATGATCTCCCGGGTGTTCAGGAAGGCGCTGCTGACGTAGAACTTCATTCGGCTTCCCGGGCCCACGCCGGCTCGATGAAGACGCCCTCGGCCTCGACGGTGACGCCGGCGGCGTCCGAAATCGTGCCGCGTGCAAAGACTTTGCGGCCCTCCTTGCCCTCGACCCATGCCTCGCAACGCAGCGGCCCGAGCGGGGTGCCGCGCAGGTACTTCACTGTGATGGTTCCGGTGAAGCGCGCCTTGGACAGCCCCTCGCTGGCCGCCTCGCCGAGCATGTGGTCGAGCACCAGGGCGCTGACACCGCCGTGCACCAGTTTCGGTGGCCCCTCGTAGGCCGAACCGAGGACGAAGTCGCTCCAGCAGCGCCCGCCGCCATCGTGGTGGACGACGATCGGCGGCGCGATCGGGTTGCACACGCCGATCGCGGCGTTGCCCAGCGGCAGCGGGCGGCCGTTGACGCGGTAGCTCACCCCGACCGGCCGGGTCCGTTGCCGCAACGACTCGGTGACGGCCTCGATCGCGGACCGCGCCTGGGCGACGACGTCGTCGTCGACCTCGGTCCGGATGGTGGCGTCGACGAGTTCGCGCACCGCGTCGGCCAAGGGGGCGTAGAGCGCTGTCACTCGCTCAGCCTCCGCCGCGTCGAGCACCTCGAATATGGCGTCCAACGCGCCGGCCTCCTGACTCAACTGCCAAACACCTTCCGTACCACCGCTTTCGCTCGCCGCGTCACCCGCAGATAGTTGTCCAGGAACTCCCCGCCGTCGTCGGTCGGCCAGCCCGCGGCCACCGCGACGGCGTTGAGCTGACGCCCGGGTCCCGGCAGCTGATCGCTCGGCTTGCCGCGGACCAGCACCAGCGCGTTGCGTGCCCGGGTGGCGGTCAGCCACGCCTGCCGCAGCAGATCCACCTCCTCGGCGGGCACCAGGTCTGCCGCGGCGATCGCGTCCAGGCACTGCAGCGTCGAGGTGTTGTGCAGGGCGGGAATCTCGTGCGCGTGCCGCAGCTGCATCAGTTGCACGGTCCATTCGATGTCGGCCAGTCCCCCGCGACCCAGCTTGGTGTGCGTGTTGGGGTCGGCGCCGCGCGGCAGCCGTTCGGACTCGACGCGGGCCTTGATGCGGCGGATCTCCCGCACCGCCTCGGCGGACATCCCGGCGGGCGGGTAGCGCGTCTGGTCGGCCATCAACAAGAATCGCTCGCCCAGATCCGCGTCGCCTGCGACCGCGTGCGCCCGCAGCAGGGCCTGAATCTCCCACGGCTGCGCCCACTGCTGGTAGTAGGCGGCGTAGGAACCCAGCGTGCGCACCAGCGGACCCTGGCGGCCCTCGGGCCGCAGGTTGGCGTCGACCTCCAGGGGCGGATCAACGCTGGGCGTGCCCAGCAGCGTGCGGACCTGCTCGGCCACCGTCGTCGACCACCGGATCGCCACCGAGTCCTCGACGCCGGCCGCCGCCTCGCACACGAACATCACGTCGGCATCGGACCCGTAGCCCAGCTCCATGCCGCCCAGCCTGCCCATACCGATCACCGCGATAATCGCCGGCGCCTTGCCGTCCTTGGGGAGGTTGGCACGCATGATCGCGTCCAGCGCGGCCTGCAGCACGGCCACCCACACCGAGGTGAGGCCCCGGCACACGTCGGTGACCTCGAGGAAGCCGAGCAGATCGGCCGAGCCGATGCGGGCCAGTTCGCGGCGGCGCAGCGTGCGGGCGGCCGCGATCGCGCGCACCGCGTCGGGGTGGCGGCTGGCCGAGGCGACCAGCGCCCTGGCCACCACGGCGGGATCCGTTTCCAGCAGCTTGGGGCCGGCCGCACCGTCGCTGTAGTCCTCAATCACGCGGGGCGCGCGCATGAGCAGGTCCGGCACGTAGGCGGAGGTGCCCAGCACGTGCATGAGCCGCTTGGCCACGGCGGGTTTGTCGCGCAGCGTGGACAGATACCAGTTCTCGCCTGCCAGCGCCTCCGACAGGCGGCGGTAGGCCAACAGCCCGCCGTCGGGATCGGGCGCGTACGACATCCAGTTCAGCAGCCTGGGCAGCAGCACCGACTGCACGCGACCACGCCGGCCGCTCTGGTTGACCAGCGCCGACATGTGTTTCAGCGCCGTCTGCGGCCCCTCGTAGCCGAGCGCGGCGAGCTGCCGTTCGGCGGCCTCCGACGTCATGCCGTGCCGGATCTCCAGGCCGGCCGGGCCGATCGATTCCAGCAACGGCTGGTAGAAGAGCTTGGCGTGCAGCTGCGACACCCGCAGGTTCTGGTGCCGCAGCTCCTCGCGCAGCACGCCCGCGGCGTCGTGCCTTCCATCGGGCCGGATGTGCGCGGCGCGGGCCAGCCAGCGCACCGCCTCCTCGTCCTCGGCCTCCGGCAACAGGTGGGTGCGTTTGAGCCGCTGCAGCTGCAGCCGGTGCTCGAGGAGCCGGAGGAATTCGTAGGAAGCGGTCAGGTTCGCCGCGTCCTCGCGGCCGATGTAGCCGCCCTGACCCAACGCGTCCAGCGCGTCCACCGTGGATGCGACGTGCAGCGAATCGTCGCTGCGGCCGTGCACCAGCTGCAGCAGCTGCACCGCGAACTCCACGTCCCGCAGCCCACCGCTGCCGAGTTTGATCTCGCGGCCGCGCACGTCGGCGGGCACCAGCTGCTCGACCCGGCGGCGCATGGCCTGCACCTCGCCGACGAAGTCCTCGCGCTCGCAGGCGACCCACACCATCGGCATCAACGCGGTCAGGTAGCGCTCGGCGAGTTCCTGATCACCCACGGCCGCGCGGGCTTTCAGCAACGCCTGGAATTCCCAGGTCTTCGCCCACCGCTGGTAGTAGGCGATGTGCGATTCGACGGTGCGGACCAGCTCGCCGCTCCGGCCCTCCGGCCGCAGCCCGGCATCGACCTGGAAGAAGGCCTCCGATGCGATTCGCATCATCTCGCCGGCCAGCCGGGTGGTAGTCGCGTCGGCACGCTCGCCGACGAAAATGACGTCGACGTCGCTGACGTAGTTCAGTTCGCGGGCACCGCATTTGCCCATCGCGATGACGGCCAGCCGTGGCGGCGTGCGGTCGCCGCACACGCTGGCCTCGGCCGCCCGCAGCGCGGCGGCCAGCGCGGCGTCCGCCAAGTCCGACAGCTGGGCGCCCACCAAGGTGAACGGCAGCACCGGCTCGTCTTCCACCGTCGCGGCCAGGTCGAGCGCGGCCAGCACCAGCAGCTGGTCGCGGTACAGGTTCTGCAGGCGCGTCACAACCGAACCCGGCGCGTCCGACGCCTCGTCGACACACTGGGTGAACACCGCACGCAGCTCGTCGCGCGTGGGCAGTTTGGCCTTGCCCCGCAACAGTTTCCACGACTCCGGGTGGACGGCCAGGTGGTCCCCGAGGGCCAACGACGCGCCGAGCACCGCGAACAGCCGTCCGCGCAAGGGCCGTTCGGTGAGCAGCGCGGCGTTGAGCTCGTCCCAGTCGGTGTCGGGGTTCTCCGCCAACCGGATCAGGGCGCGCAGCGCGGCGTCGGGGTCGGGTGCGCGCGACAGCGACCACAGCAGGTCGACGTGCGCTTGGTCGTCATGGTCGTACCAACCCAGCTGCGTCAGGCGATCGCCCGCGGGAGGATCGACCAGGCCAAGCCGGCCCACGCTGGGCAGCCGGGGGCGCTGCGTCGCGGGTTTGGTCACGCCCACGACGGTATCGCAACCCCCTGCGTTGCACGGCCAAGGCGGCCGCCCTGTTAACGGCGACGGGGGCTACAGCGACAGGTAGGTGCTCAGCTCGTACTGCGTGACATGGCTGCGGTAGTTCGCCCATTCCGTGCGCTTGTTGCGCAGGAAGAAGTCAAAAACGTGCTCCCCCAAGGTTTCCGCGACGAGCTCGGAGGACTCCATGGCGCGCAGCGCGCTGTCCAGGCTGGTCGGCAGCTCGCGGTAGCCCATCGCGATCCGCTCCTCGGGCGTCAGGTCCCACACGTTGTCCTCGGCCTGCGGCCCCAGCACGTAGCCCTTCTCCACCCCGCGCAGCCCGGCGGCCAGCAGCACGGCGAACGTCAGATACGGGTTGCAGGCCGAGTCGGGGCTGCGCACCTCGATGCGCCGCGACGACGTCTTGTGCGGTGTGTACATCGGCACCCGCACCAGCGCCGACCGGTTGGCCGCACCCCACGACGCCGCGGTGGGCGCCTCACCGCCCTGCACCAGCCGCTTGTACGAGTTGACCCACTGATTGGTGACCGCGCTGATCTCGGAGGCGTGCTCGAGGATGCCGGCGATGAACGACTTGCCCACGTCGGACAGCTGCAGCGGGTCGTCGGGGCTGTGGAACGCGTTGACGTCACCCTCGAACAGGCTCATGTGGGTGTGCATCGCCGACCCGGGGTGTTGCCCGAACGGCTTGGGCATGAACGACGCCCGGGCGCCGTTCTCGATCGCGACCTCCTTGATGACGTAGCGGAACGTCATCACGTTGTCGGCCATCGACAACGCGTCGGCGAATCGCAGGTCGATCTCCTGCTGGCCGGGCGCGCCTTCGTGGTGGCTGAACTCCACCGAGATGCCCATGAATTCCAGCGACTCGATGGCGTGGCGGCGGAAGTTCGAGGCGGAGTCGTGCACCGCCTGGTCGAAGTAGCCGGCGTTGTCGACCGGCACGGGCACCGACCCGTCGTCCGGGCCAGGCTTGAGCAGGAAGAACTCGATCTCGGGGTGGACGTAGCAGGAGAACCCGAGGTCGTTGGCCTTCTGCAGCTGGCGGCGCAGCACGTGCCGCGGGTCCGCCCAGGACGGCGAGCCGTCCGGCATGGTGATGTCGCAGAACATCCGCGCCGAGTGGTGGTGGCCGCCGGAAGCCCACGGCAGCACCTGGAAGGTCGACGGGTCCGGGTTGGCCACGGTGTCGGATTCCGAGACGCGCGAGAAGCCCTCGATCGAAGATCCGTCGAAGCCGATGCCCTCTTCGAAGGCGCCTTCGAGTTCGGCCGGGGCGATGGCGACCGACTTGAGGAAACCGAGCACATCGGTGAACCACAGCCGAACAAAGCGGATATCCCGTTCCTCCAGGGTGCGGAGGACGAATTCCTTCTGGCGATCCATAACCGAAACAGTAGGCAACAGCTGTTAATTCTGTGTTACCGACGCGCGATCACAACAATTGCGAACATTGCAAACAGGCTGCTCAGTGCGGTCACGACTTGCAGCGGTAGGAAGCGGGCGGCAACGTGCCGGCGACGAGATACCGCATGACGGCGGCATCCACGCACTGATCGCCGTTGAACACCGCGGTGTGCTGCGTCCCGTCGTAGGTGATCAACGGGCCGCCCAGCTGGCGCGCCAGGTTCACCCCGGCCTGATACGGCGTGGCCGGGTCGTGCGTGGTGGAGACCACGACGACCTTGCCCGGCGCCGCGGGCGACGCGGCGTGCGGCGTCGACGTCGCCGGGGCCGGCCACAGCGCACACAGATCGCGGGGCGCGTTCCCGGTGAACTGCCCGTAGCTGAGGAAGGGGGCGGCCTGGCGGATGCGCTGATCGGCGGAAACCCAGCTCGCCGAATCCCGCGGCGTGGGCGAGTCTACGCACCGGATCGCGTTGAAGGCGTCCTGATCGTTGGTGTAGTGCCCGCTGCGGTCCCGGCCCTCGTAGTCGTCGGCGAGCAGCAACAGGTCGCCCGCGTCGGTGCCGCGCTGCAGCCCGAGCAGGCCGCTGGTCAGGTACTTCCAGTGCGCCGGGGTGTACAGCGCGTTGATGGTGCCGGTGGTGGCGTCGGCGTAGCTCAGGCCGCGCGGGTCCGACGTCCGGCCCGGCCTGGCGACCAACGGGTCGACCAGCGCGTGGTAACGGTTGATGAACTGGGTCGGGTCGGTGCCCAGGGGGCAGCCCGGCGAGCGGGCGCAGTCTGCGGCGTAGTCGTTGAAAGCGGTTTGGAATCCCGCCATCTGCTGGACGTTTTCGTCGACCGGGCCGACGGTCGGGTCGATCGCGCCGTCGAGCACCATCGTTCGGACGTGGGCGCCGAACTTCTCCAGGTAGGCCGTGCCCAGCTCGGTGCCGTAGCTGTAACCGAGGTAGCTGATCTGATCGTCGCCGAGCGCCTGACGGACCGTGTCCATGTCGCGCGCCACGGACGCGGTGCCGACGTTGGCCAGAAACCCGCTGCCCATCCGGGAAACGCACTGCTGGGCCAGCTGCTGATAAAGCTGTTCGATGTGTGCCACGCCGGCCGGGCTGTAGTCGACCATCGGCTCGCGCCGGTAGGCGTCGAACTCGGCGTCCGAACGGCAGCGCAGTGCCGGGGTCGAGTGGCCCACCCCCCGCGGGTCGAAGCCGACCAGGTCGAAGTGCTGCCTGATCGGCGTGCCATCCAGATCCGGGGCCATTGCGGTCACCATGTCCACCGCGGACCCGCCGGGACCGCCCGGATTGACCAGCAGCGCGCCGATCCGTTGGCCGGTCGCCGGCACGCGGATCACCGCCAGCTTCGCTTGGCCGGCTCCCGGGTTGTCGTAGTCGATCGGGACGGAGACGGTGGTGCATTGTGCGGTGGGGACTTCACTTGTGTCCGTGGCGAATTGACCGCAGCTCCCCCACGCCTGCGGCGTCGCGACCGACGGCTTCGGGGCGGGGGTCTGCCCCGCACCGGGTTCCGGGGTGGCGCCCGCCACCGGCAGTCCCACCGCCGATTGCCCGACCAACAGCCCGAATGACAGCAGCGCCGAGCTCAATGATCTCAGGCGCGACATGGCTGTCATCGTGTCAGCCCCGAGTACCCGAAGTGGCGCGAAACGGTTACGCCTTGGTCTCGTCTGACGGCCCTTACCAAGAGTGTGGCCGGCGTCAGACCTCCACGCGCACTAGCACTTCGCACCGCTCGGGGGCGTGGCACCGCCGACCAGATACGCCGTGACGTAGTTGTCGATGCACCCGTCGCCCTGGAACACCACCGTGTGCTGGGTTCCGTCGTAGGTGAGCAGCGAACTGCGCAGCTGGTTGGCCAGATCGACCCCGGCCTTGTAGGGCGTCGCCGGGTCGTGGGTGGTCGACACCACCACGGTCGGCGCCAGGCCGGGCGCGGAGATGGTGTGCGGCTTGCTCGTTGGCGGCACCGGCCAGAACGCGCAGGTACCCAAAGGGGCGTCCCCGGTGAACGTGCCATAACTCATGAACGGCGCGATCTCCCGCGAGCGGCGGTCCTCGTCAATCACCTTGGCGCGGTCGGTGATTGGCGGCTGGTCGACGCAGTTGATCGCCACCCGCGCGTCGGTGGCGTTGGTGTAGTGGCCGTGCGCGTCACGGCGCATGTACATGTCGGCTAGGGCGAGCAGGGTGTCGCCGCGGTGGTTGACCAGTTCGCCGAGTCCGTCGGTCAGGTGGTGCCACAACGTCGGCGAGTACAGCGCCATGATCGTGCCGACGATGGCGTCGCTATAGCTCAGTCCGCGTGGGTCGTTCGTGGGAGCGGGCCTGCCGACCATCGGGTTGTTGGGGTCGACGAGCGGGTCGACCAGGCTGTGGTAGACGTCGACGGCCTTGGCCGGATCGGTGCCCAGCGGGCAGCTCGACTGCTTCGCGCAATCGGTGGCGAAGTCGTTGAACGCGTCCTGAAAACCCTTGGCCTGACGCAGGTCCGCCTCGATGGGGTCGGCGTTGGGGTCGACGGCGCCGTCGAGGATCATCGCCCGCACCTTGTCGGGGTAGGCCTCGGCGTAGGCGGAGCCGATCCGGGTGCCGTAGGAGTAGCCGAGGTAGGTCAGCTTGTCGTCGCCCAGCGCCGCCCGGATCGCGTCCAGGTCCCTGGCGACGTTGACCGTGCCGATGTTGGCCAGAAAGTTCTTGCCCATCTTGTCGACGCAGCGGCCGACGAATTCCTTGGTCTCGTCCTCGATGTGGGCCACGCCGGCCGGGCTGTAGTCGACGTTCGGCTCCGTGCGCAGCCGGTCGTTGTCGGCGTCCGAGTTGCACCAGACGGACGGCCGCGACGACCCCACCCCACGGGGGTCGAAGCCGACCAGGTCGAACCGTTCGCGGACCCGCTTCGGCAGCGATTGGACGACACCCAGGGCGGCCTCCATACCGGACTCGCCGGGGCCGCCGGGGTTGATCACCAACGAACCGATCTTGTCCCCGGTGGCGGGGAAGCGAATCATCGCCAGCGTCGCCACGTCACCGTCGAGGTGGTCGTAGTCGACCGGCACCGCCAGCTTGCCGCACATTGCTCCGGCGGGAAGCTTGACCTTCGGGTTCGCCGTCCGACACGGTGTCCACTCCACCGCCTGTCCGAGCTTGGGTTCCGCCAGCAGGGCGCGGCCGCCGACGACGCGCACGCAGCCCGCGAGAAGAAGCGCCACGGCAGCGACCGTTGTCCAAACCAGCAGCGTGCGCGCGACCTTGTCGCGGCGAGACAGACCCATGCCAACATATGCTGCCAGAGGAAACCTGAGATCCTCATGAGCGGCACCACGGCCGGCTATCGGGTGGCCGCGAGCAACTCCTCCATCGCCTCCGCGAACTCGTCGGCCATCTCCCACAAGTCCGGCAACAGATCGGGGCACGAGAGCAGCCCGACGTCCAACTTGCCCCGCAGCGACATCGCGGTGATGTTGAGTCCTGACCCGTGGAAGATCGGCCCCAGAGGATACATCGCCTTGACCTCGCAGCCCAGCATGTACAGCGGCACCTGCGGGCCCGGCACGTTGGACACCACCAGGTTGTGCACCGGCATGCTGTCGGTGAACCGCGTCCTGGCATAGAGCCGCATCGCGATACCGAAAACCGCCGGCGCGGCGAACTGCGTCCAATCTTGTAACAGCGACGCGCCGATGGCGGAACTGTGTTCCTTGGCAACCGAATTCGCGTCGGCGATGACCTTCAGGCGCTTCACCGGATCCGCGATTTCGGTATGCAGGCTGGAGAACATGGCCGACACCTGGTTGCGGCCGGGCCGGTCGGATTTTCCGTGCACGGAAACCGGCACCGACGCCACCAACGGCGAGTCCGGCAAAGCGTTGCGGTCGGTCAGGTATTGGCGCAGCACAGCGGACACCAACGCCATCACCACGTCGTTGACTTTGACGCCGTCGAATCGATTTTTAACCGTTTTGATGTCGTCGAGATTCAATTCGGCGTAGGCGATGTTTCGGCGGTCGGTGATCCGGGCGTTGAATGCGGTGGCCGGCGCGGCGAACGGCCGTGCCATCGCTTGGCCCTCGCGCGCCCGACGCAGCGTGGCGACCACCGAGGAGACGGTGTCGGGCACCACATTGGCCAGCTGCAGCGGCCGGGCGGCGAATCGGACGAGCCCGCCCGCGGCGATCTGCCACCCACTGGCGCCGCCCACCCCGCGGGCCGGGTCCGGGGGCGGGCCGTCCGGTTCAGTGCCGCAAAGCTGTGACATCAGGTTGGCGCCGGTCACGCCGTCGACGCCGGCGTGATGCACCTTGGTCATCACCGCCAGCCTCCCGTCACGATGGCAATCGGTGCCCGCCACGCCCTCGACGACCCACATCTCCCACAGCGGCCGGCGCCGGTCCAACGGCGACTCCGCGATATGCCCGCAGATCTCGGCGAGCTCGGCGCGGCCACCCGGCGCGGGCAGCGCGATCCGGTGCAGATGACGGTCGAGCTCGAAGTTCTCGTCGTCCACCCAGACCGGATGATCGAGATTCAGCAGGTTGTCGGCCAGCTTCTCGCGGAACTCCGGGATCGCTTTGATGCGCAGTGCCAACGCGTCGCGCAGCCGGTCGAAGGTGTAGCCGCCGGGCATCGTCGAGGTGTCCAACTCCATGATCGAGCACACGTGCATGGGCTGCGACGCGGTCTCCAGGTACAGGAAGCTGGCGTCGAGTCCGCTGAGCCGCTGCATCCGAGCATGGTATGTCTCACATCACAGGAGCGGTGCAACCGCGCAGAAGAAATGGCAGAATGGCACCGTCAGACGAACCCGGGGACCTTATCCGGCCACGAGGATCGAACCGACCACCTATAGGGACAATGATGTCTGAGCAAAACGTTTACGGTGCAGGCACGTCCGAGCACGCGCAGCCGCTCACCAAAATTCGCACGCACCACCTGCAGAAGATGAAGGCCGAAGGGCACAAGTGGGCCATGCTCACGGCCTACGACTACTCGACCGCCCGCATTTTCGACGAGGCGGGCATTCCGGTCCTGCTGGTCGGCGACTCGGCCGCCAACGTCGTGTACGGCTACGACACCACGGTGCCCGTCTCGATCGACGAGATGATCCCGCTGGTGCGCGGCGTCGTGCGGGGCGCCCGTCACGCCCTGGTCATCGCGGACCTGCCGTTCGGCAGCTACGAGGCGGGGCCGGCCGCGGCCCTGGCGTCGGCCACCCGATTCATGAAGGAGGGCGGCGCACACGCCGTCAAGCTCGAGGGTGGCGAGCGCGTCGCCGAGCAGATCGCCTGCCTGACCGCGGCGGGCATCCCCGTGATGGCGCACATCGGGTTCACGCCGCAGAGCGTGAACAGCCTGGGCGGCTTCCGTGTCCAGGGCCGCGGCGACGCCGCGGAACAGACCGTCGCCGACGCGATCGCCGTCGCCGAAGCCGGGGCCTTCTCCGTCGTCATGGAGATGGTGCCGGCCGACCTGGCCACGCAGATCACCGGCAAGCTGACCATCCCGACCATCGGCATCGGAGCCGGCCCGAACTGCGACGGGCAGGTCCTGGTGTGGCAGGACATGGCCGGCGTCAGCAGCGGCAAGGCCGCCCGCTTCGTCAAGCGGTTCGGCGACATCGGCGGGGAATTGCGCCGGGCCGCAATGCAATATGCGCAAGAAGTGGCCGAGGGCGTCTTCCCGGCCGACGAGCACTGCTTCTGACGGAAGCCACCCGAGGTTTCCGCCCACCGCAACCCCCCGATCCTGTCAATTTCCGAAAATCCTTGTGTGGCAGGCGGGTACGATTGCTCTTGGATAAATTCTCTACTCCGAGAGCAAGGGTGAACACATCGACCGGGGAATTTGCGGTGACTTCGTGCACCGTCGAACGGTGCTCAAGCTTCCACTGCTACTGGCAGGAGGCGTTGCACTGAGCCGAGCACCTCGCGCGGCCGCGGAACCCGCGCCTGGCACCTCGCCGCAGGCAGGCCGCTGGTCGCCCGAGCGCGCCAACCGGTGGTATCAGGCGCAGCCCTGGCCGGTTGGGGTGAACTACATCACCTCGAACGCCATCAACCAGCTGGAGATGTTTCAGGCCGATACGTTCGATCCCGGGCGAATCGACACCGAACTGGGGTGGGCCCGCGGCAGCGGGTTCAACGCGGTGCGCGTCTTCCTGCACGATCTGCTGTGGGAGCAGGGCCCTCGGGGGTTCCAAGTCCGCCTCGCCCAGTTCGTCGACATCGCGGCGCGCCACGACATCAAGCCGCTGTTCGTCTTGTTCGACTCCTGTTGGGATCCGCACCCCCAATCCGGTCCGCAGCGCGCGCCGACGCCCGGCGTGCACAACTCGGGCTGGGTGCAGAGCCCGGGTGCGCAACGCCTCGGTGAACAGTCCTACATCCCGACCCTGCGCGACTACGTCACCGGGGTGCTGGCTCAGTTCCGCACCGACGACCGCGTTTTGGGCTGGGACCTGTGGAACGAACCCGACAATCCGTCGAAGTACTACCGCTCGGTCGAGCGGGCCGACAAGTTGGCCCTGGTCGCCGACCTGCTGCCGCAGGTGTTCGGGTGGGCCCGTTCGGTCGATCCATCCCAACCGCTGACGAGCGCCGTCTGGGACGGCGAGTGGGCGAACCCCGGCCGCCGCAGCGCGATCAGCGGCATTCAGCTGGACAACTCCGACGTGATCACCTTCCACTCCTATGACCCGCCCGCGAAGTTCGAGAGCCGGATCGCCGAGCTCACACCCCTGGGTCGACCGATCCTGTGCACCGAATACATGGCCCGGCCATTGGGCAGCACGGTCCAGGGTGTGCTGCCCATCGCGAAGCGCTACAACGTCGGCGCGTTCAACTGGGGCCTGGTCGCCGGAAAAACGCAGACCTTCTTCCCCTGGGACTCATGGGAACATCCCAACCCCGCTATGCCGGCTGAATGGTTCCACGACCTGCTCGCGCCCGACGGGCGGCCGTTCCGCGATCCCGAGATTCAGACGATCCGCGAGGTGGGCGGCCTGGCGATGCATCTCCGCGAAGGTCCCCCGCCGCCACCGCCGTAGCGCCGAGGCGGGCAACAACCCGCGGGCCATCGCCGCCATCCGCGTCACCGCGGTATGGCAGGCTATGAGAGCCCATCACCACCGTCCACGACGTTCAAGGCCGCGGCGACGCGCCGCAACGGAGTCGAACATGCCTGCAAAAGCGCCGCAAGCCTCGCGACATCGAGAGGTGGAGCGCAAGTTCGACGTTGGCGAATCCACCGTGTCACCTTCGTTCGAAGGCATCGCCGCCGTGGCGCACGTCGACAAGTCGCCGACTCAGACTTTGGACGCGACGTACTTCGACACCCCGGCACAGGACCTCGCCCGCAACAAGATCACCCTGCGCCGCCGTACGGGTGGCTCCGACGCGGGGTGGCATCTCAAGCTGCCGACCGGTCCCGAGGCCCGCACCGAGGTCCGGGTGCCGCTGGACGCGTCCGGCACCGACACCGTGCCGGAGGAGTTGGTGGACGTCGTGCTGGCGATCGTCCGCGACCGGCCCCTCGTACCGGTCGCGCGGATCACCACGCAACGCGAAAGCCAGGTGTTGTACACCGCCGACGGCGCGCCGCTGGCGGAGTTCAGCAATGACCACGTCACCGCGTGGTCGGCCCGTACGTCCGAGGACGCCGACCTGGAGCCCACCCAGCAGGAGTGGCGCGAATGGGAGCTCGAGCTTGCCGAGAAGAACGGCGCCCCGGACACCGAGCTGTTGAACCGCTTGGGTAATCGGCTGCTCGACGCCGGCGCCGCACCCGCCGGTCATGCCTCCAAGTTGGCGCGCGTGCTCGGCACCACGCCACAGCCCGACAGCGCACAGCCCGCCGAGCACCCCTTGCAGCGCGCGGTGGCCGAGCAGATTCGCGAACTGTTGGTGTGGGATCGCGCCGTGCGGGCCGATGCCTTCGATTCCATTCACCAGATGCGGGTCACCACCCGCAAGCTGCGCAGCCTGCTGCGCGACTACCAGGAATCGTTCGGATTACCCGACGACGGCTGGGTTCTCGACGAGCTGCGCGAGCTGGCCGCCATCCTCGGCATCGCGCGCGACGCCGAGGTCCTCGCGGAACGTTACGAGCGTCAATTGGACGGGCTGACACCGGATCTGGTGCGCGGGCCGGTGCACGAGCGGCTGGTCGGGGGCGCCCAGCGGCGTTACCAGACGGGGCTGCGCCGGTCGCTGATGGCCATGCGTTCGCAGCGCTATTTCCGGCTGCTCGACGCCCTCGACGCGATCGCGGCGCAGCCCCCCGGCAGCGCCCCGGACGGAGAGCACGCGCCGGTCACCATCGACGCCGCCTACAAGAAGGTCCGCAAGGCCGCCAAGGCCGCCGCCCAGGTTTACCGGGACCACCCGGACGACCAGCACCAGCGCGACGAGGCAGTGCACCGGATCCGCAAGCGGGCCAAGCGACTTCGCTACACCGCGGCGGCCACCGGCGAGGACAAGGTTTCCGAGCAGTCGAAGTCCGTCCAGTCGCTGCTCGGTGACCACCAGGACAGCGTGGTCAGCCGCGAACACCTGCGTCACGAATCCGAAGCCGCGCACACCGCCGGCGAGGACACCTTCACCTACGGCCTGCTGTACCAGCAGGAGGCCGACTTGGCCGAGCGGTGCGAACAGCAGCTCGACGACGCGCTGCGCAAACTCTCCAAGGCGGTGCGCAAGGCCCGGCACTGAGCAGGGCGGACGAGTTGGCCTGTAAGCCGGATTCTGTTCTGCGCACCTCCGGCAGCCGGAGACGCACAGTGGCGACCATCCATCTGGACACACCGTCGCCGGGTGCCTCGAGCGGCCTACCCGCAGGCTCGGGCGAGCAACCCTCGGACGCCTGCGCGGCCGCACCCTTCGGTGCGGCCTTCTTGGCCTTGCTTCGGGTGGGGTTTGCCTAGCCACCCCGGTCACCCGGGATGCTGGTGCGCTCTTACCGCACCGTTTCACCCTTACCACCGCGAGGGTGGCGGTCTGTTTTCTGTGGCACTGTCCCGCGAGTCACCTCGGATTGCCGTTAGCAATCACCCTGCTCTGCGAAGTCCGGACTTTCCTCGAACCGCCTTGCGACGGTCCGCGGCCGCCCGGCCAACTCGTCCGCGACGATCCACGGTACTACCTGCGCGATGCCGGGGCCAGCAACTATCGGAAGATCGGCGCGGCTCTATCGTGGACCTCGCAGGCAGGCACACGGAAGGACGCGAATGTCCCGGTGGACGAAGCGCGTCGACTCCGGCGACTGGCACGCCATCGCCACCGCGGTCGACGAGTACGGCGGGGCGCTGCTCCCGCGGCTGGTCACCGCCGGCGAGGCGGCCCGGCTCCGCAAGCTCTACGGCGACGACGCCCTGTTCCGCTCGACCATCGACATGGCGCCCAAGCGGTACGGCGCCGGGCAGTACCGCTACTTCCACGCGCCCTATCCCGACCCGATCGAGGAGCTCAAACAGGCGCTGTACCCCCGCCTCTTGCCGATCGCCCGCGACTGGTGGGCAAAGCTGGGCCGCGATGCGCCCTGGCCGGACAGCCTCGACGATTGGCTGGCCACGTGCCACGCGGCCGGCCAGACCCGGTCCACCGCGCTGATGCTCAAGTACGGCCCGGGCGACTGGAACGCGTTACACCGAGACCTTTACGGCGACTTGGTTTTTCCGCTACAGGTGGTGATCAACCTGAGCGAACCCGACACCGACTACACCGGCGGCGAATTCCTGCTCGTAGAACAGCGTCCGCGCACGCAGTCCCGCGGCACCGCAACGCAATTGCCCCAGGGCCATGGATTCGTGTTCACCACGCGGGAGCGGCCGGTGCCGTCGAGCCGCGGCTGGTCCGCGGCACCGGTGCGGCACGGGGTGTCGGTGGTGCGCTCCGGTGAGCGTTACGCGATGGGGCTGATCTTTCACGACGCAGCCTGAGGGTTGCCGGGCCCTCCGCAACACCGTCGGGTTCTGCACAGTCGACCCCCGCACACCCATTGTGCGACCGCTTAGCATTGACCATTGCCCAGCGGAGATGTTGGTGCCAGTCTGACCAGATGACAGATACCGAAGGGTTCGTCGACCAGACCGTGACGGGTCTCGCGGAGCCGCAGCCGATGTACAAGGCGCTGCGCGAAACGAGCCCGGTGTTCCGGTCGCCGCAGGCGGTGGTTCTCAGCCGGCTGGCCGACATCGAGATGGCGCTCAAACACACCGAGCTGTTCTCGTCGAACATGGACGCCGTCGACCTGGGCAACGTGCGGCCGCTGATCCCCCTGCAAATCGACCCGCCCGAACACGCGAAGTACCGCCGCATCCTCGACCCGCTGTTCACCCCGCGGGAGATGGCCCGGCGCGAGCCCCGCGTCACCGAACTGGTGAACGAGATGATCGACCGCTTCGCCGATCGGGGCGAATGCGACTTCCACGCCGAGTTCGCGGTGCCCCTGCCGTGCACCGTCTTCCTGCAGGTGCTCGGGTTGCCGCTGGAGGACCTCGACAAGTTCCTGGAATGGAAGGACGGCGTGATCCGCCCGGAGGGGGATTCCGGATTCGACCGCCGCCACGACAGCTCCGCAGCAGTGGCGCAACAGATCTACGACTACTTCGACCGTGCCATCGACGACCACATCGCCAGCCCCCGCGACGACGTGCTGTCGGCGATGATCGCCGCCGACATCGCCGGGCAGCCGCTGTCGCGCGAAGAACTCCTGGACATCTGCTTCCTGTTCCTGATCGCCGGCCTGGACACGGTCACCGACTCGCTCGACTGCTTTTTCGTGTACCTCGCGCGCCACCCCGACCACCGTCGTCAGCTGGCCGAGCAGCCCGACGTGTTGCCCGGCGCCATCGAGGAGTTGCTGCGCTGGGAGACACCGGTGCCCGGCGTCGCCCGAGTCGCCATCCAAGACGTCGAGGTGGGCGGGTGTCCCATCAGCAAGGGCGAACGGGTCAGCCCGCTACTGGGCGCCGCCAACACCGACCCCGCCGAGTTCACCGACCCGGAGCTGGTGGACTTCACCCGCAACCCGAACCGGCACCGCGCATTCGGCGGCGGCCCGCACCGCTGCCTCGGCTCCCACCTCGCCCGCATGGAGCTGCGGGTGGCGTTACGCGAATTCCACCGGCGCATACCGGATTACGAGATCAAGCCCGGCACCCAGCTGACCTACACCGCCGCGCTGCGTTCGGTGGAGTCGCTGCCGCTGGTGTTTCCGGCGCCATGACCCGGATACTCGTCGACGCCGACCGTTGCACCGGGCACGGGCGCTGCTACACCCTGGCGCCCGACGTCTTCGACGCCGACGAGGTCGGCCACTCAGTCGTGCTCGTCAACGAGGTGTCCGGCGAGCTCGAGGCGCAGGCCGTCACCGCGGAGCAAAACTGCCCCGAAGGCGCCATCTCCCTAACCCGTTGAAGCAGAACGTGACTCCGGTGGCCGGCGCGCCGTCAAACGAGCGGATGATCGCCGGGGTCGCCGCCGCGGCCGTCGCGCTCGGGGTAGCCCAGCTGGTGGGCATCCCGTTCGGTGCGCGGGCCGACGCGCGGGCCGCGATCGGCGCGGCCGTCGTCGACCTGACACCGGGCCCGGTCAAAGAGTGGGCGATTCAGACCCTGGGCTCGCTGGACAAACTCTTCCTAGCCGTGGCCGTGCTGGTGGCGATCGCCGCAATCGCCGCCATTGCCGGCACGTTCGAGACCCGGCGCCGTCCAATCGGTAGCGCCGTGATCGCCGCGGCGGGCGCACTCGGATGCGTCGCGGTGCTGTCGCGGCAGGGCGCGACGGTGCTTGACACGATCCCGACCATCGCGGGCGCGGCCTGCGGCGTCGCGGCCCTGCGCCTGCTCACCCGTCGTTTTCGGCCGGTCCCCGAAGACACCGGCGACCACGACGAGCCGGATACCGGCAGGCGCAGGTTGGTCGTGCTCGGCGTGCTCGGATTCGGAGTCGTGAGCGGCGTGGCGGGCGCGGTCATCACGCGGTTGGTGCATTCGGTGGCCGCGGACCGCACCAGCTTCACGCTGCCCAGACCGCGCACCTCGGCGCCCCCGATACCCACCGATGTGCAGCCGAAAGGCGTTGCGCTGCCTAGCTTCGTCACCCCCAGCGCCGACTTCTACCGGGTGGACACCGCGCTCACCGTTCCCCAACTCAGCCACTCCGACTGGCGGCTGCGCATTCACGGCATGGTGCACCGGGAAGCCACCTACACCTTCGCCGACCTCGCCGGCTTTGACGTGATCGAAAAGGTGACGACGCTTACCTGCGTGTCCAATCCCGTTGGCGGCAAACTCATTTCGACCGGGGTCTGGATGGGCTATCGAATGGCCGATCTGTTGGCCGCGGCCGGTGTGCGTCCGGAGGCCGACATGGTGCTGTCGACGTCGATCGACGGGTTCACCGCCGGCACGCCGGTGGATGCGCTCACCGATGGCCGCGACGCGCTGCTGGCGGTCGCCCTCAACGGTGAGCCCCTGCCGATCGAGCACGGCTATCCGGCCCGGCTGATCGTGCCCGGGCTCTATGGGTACGTGTCGGCCACCAAGTGGGTCGTCGACATGGAGCTGACCCGCTTCGACAAGGCGGAGGCCTACTGGACGCGGCAGGGCTGGGCACCGCGCGCACCCGTCAAGACCGAGTCGCGGATCGACGTGCCGAAAAGCGGTCAGCGGGTGCCGGTGGGTCCCGTGGTTTTCGGCGGTGTCGCGTGGGCGCAGAATCGCGGCGTGCGGCTCGTGGAAGTCCGCATCGACGACGGCGCGTGGCAGGCCGCCGAACAGGGCGCGAGCTACTCCAACGAGACGTGGCGGCTGTGGAGCTTTCCCTGGCAGGCGACGAGCCCTGGGCAGCACACCATCACGGTGCGCGCCACCGACAACACCGGAGCCACTCAGACTGCGGATCGGGCCGCGACGGTCCCCGACGGCGCCACCGGCTGGCACACGGTGGACTTCACCGTGACGGGGACGTGAAGGACTATTTTGACGAGAGTTTCCGCCAGCTGACTACTGCGATCACGATGCCGATCACGGCCGTGATCGGACCGATGACCGACCACGTCGTGGTGTTGCTCATCGGGCTACCACCAAGCACCCCGAATCCCTGAAGTGCCCAGATCAAACCGAACAAGGCGACGATCAAACCGAAGGCTAATGTCGCGACGAATGTCCTTCTCATAGGCGGATGGTACGACCAGGCTCACCGGCGGGCCAGCGCGTGCCATGCCATGTCGACGATGGCGGCGCAATAGTCGTCGTCGACGGGGACGTCGGAGTACAGGGCCCGAATGTTGAGCGGCGCCAGCAGGATCTGAACCGCCGCCAGGGTGTTGACGCCGCCGCGCAATTCGCCCCGCTCCCTGGCCCGGTCCACGACCGCGCGCATCGCAGCGAAATGCGCCCGCCAGAACCTCACGCGGGTGAGTTCGTCGTGCCCCCCACGGCGGTCCATCACCAGCGCGCGCAACAGTGTGCAGCCGACTTCAGTGTTGATCCGATTGGTCACATTGCGGGCCAAGGCCTCTAAGTCTCCCCGCAATGAGCCGGTGTCGGTTCCCGAACTCACCTTCTCGACATCGGAAAGAACCGCATCGACGATGAGTTGGCGCCGATCTGCCCAGTACCGGTACACCATCGCGGGGTCCAAGTGATGCCGCTCGGCCAACGCCTCGATGCTGAACCGCTCGACGCCCCATCGGGTCAACTCGTCGAGCACGGCCGGCATCACCAGCGCCCGAACGTCCGCAGGAATCGAATCTCCTGATGGTTGAGACGGCCGCATGAGTTCTCCTTGACGCCTACAGGTAGCCCGTCTGGTTCACCAAACGCACAGAAGACGCCCCGTCAGAATAGAACTCCGCAATGCTCAGAGACGCGAGGTCGAGGTGCAACCGGTACAGGATTCCCGGCCCCGCCTCCAGCGCGAGCCGCAGCAGCATCTTGATCGGCGTCACGTGGGACACCACCAGCACCGTCGTGCCCTGGTGCGCGGCGATGATGCGCTCGCGGGCCTTCAGGACCCGGTCGAGCACGTCGTCGAAGCTTTCACCGCCCGGCGGGGTCGTGCCGGTGTCCCGCAGCCAGCGCCCGTGCAGCTCCGAGTCACGCTCGGCGGCTTCGGCGAACGTCAACCCCTCCCAGGCGCCGAAGTCGGTCTCGATCAAGTCGTCGTCGACGGTCACGTCCAGGCCGAGCGCCTTGGCGGCCCTGGCCGCGGTGTCGTAGGCCCGCTGCAGCGGTGAGGCGAACACGGCCGAGATTCCCCCGCGCTGCGCCAGATAACGCGCCGCGGCATCGGCCTGCCGGCGCCCCACTTCGGTCAGGGCCGGGTTGCCGCGGCCCGAATAGCGGCGCTGCGCCGACAGCTCGGTCTGGCCGTGTCGCAGCAACAGCAGCCTGGTCGGCGTCCCGCGCGCGCCGGTCCATCCGGGTGCCTGCGGGGATGGCGAGGACTGCGCCGCTGCGGTTTTCGCGGGCTCGGCCGCGGCCTGCCCGGGATCCTCCCCGGGGTCGCTGGCGGCGGCCGCGTCCATCGCCTCGTTGGCCAGCCGATCGGCGTACGAGTTGCGGTCCCGCGGAATCCACGTGTAGCCGATCCGATCGAACCGCGCCGCCAGCTTTCGGGCCTGGCCGTGCAGCTCGACCAGGTCGGGATGCTTGACCTTCCACCGCCCCGACATCTGCTCCACCAGCAGCTTGGAATCCAGGAAAACCGCGGCCTCGGTCGCACCAACCCGCAGGGCGTCGTCCAAACCGGCCAGCAGGCCACGATATTCGGCCACGTTGTTCGTGGCCCTGCCGATCGCCTGCTTGCTCTCCGCGAGCACCGTGGAGCGGTCCTCCGTCCACACCACGGCGCCGTATCCGGCCGGGCCGGGATTGCCGCGCGACCCCCCGTCGGCCTCGATCACCACCTTCACTGGTCGAACCCCTTGACCCGCAACAGGATCGCGCCACACTCTGGGCACCGCACCACGTCGTCTTCGGCGGCGGCGGAGATCCGCGACATTTCGCCGCGGTCGATCTCGAGGCGGCAGGCACCGCACCGGCGCCCGAGCAACGGCCCGGCGCCCGGGCCTCCCCCGACGCGCTGGCGTTCGTACAACGCGGACAGGGCGGGGTCCAGCGTCGCGCTCAGCGTTTCGCGCCGCGACGAATGAGCCTGCCGGGTCTCGCTGATTTCGGCGAGCGCGGCGTCGAGAGCCCGCTGGGCTTCGGCCAATTCGGCCTCCAGCGCTTCGACCTTGCCCTGTCCGTCATCCAGCTGGGACTGCAGCTCCTCGCGGCGCTCCATCACATCGAGCAGCGAATCTTCCAGGCTGGCCTGGCGGCGCGTCAGGGTCTCCAGCTCGTGCTGTAGATCCGACAGTTGCTTCGCGTCGGTGGCACCGGACTGTAGCAACGACCTGTCGCGGTCCTCGCGCTGCCGGACCGCCTCGATTTCGGACTCGAACCGCGACACCTGAACGTCGATGTCCTCCAACGCGATCCGAATGGCTCCCAACCGGTCACCGGCGGCGCTGAGTTCCTCCTGCAGCCGCTCGCAGGCCTGTTGCTCCGCCAGATGGCTGGCCCGGTGCGTGATGCGGGACAGCTCGGCATCCAGCTTCGACAGCTCGAGCAGCGAACGCTGCTGAGCGACTTCGGCCTTCATCAGTGGTCACCCTCCATTTGCCCCATATTCCATGGGTCGGTGCGAATCGTGCATACCCGCACCGGCAGCGCGGCGCCGAAACGGGACCGCAGCAGGTCGGCGGCCTGGTCGCACCAGGGGAATTCACTCGCCCAGTGCGCCACGTCGATCAGCGCCACGCCGGAGGCCCGGCGATGCTCGTCGGCCGGATGGTGCCGCAGGTCGGAAGTCAGGTAAGCCTGCACGCCCGCGCCGGCCGCCGCCGCGAGCAGCGAGTCCCCGGCGCCGCCGCAAACGGCGACCCGGGATACCGGCAGGTCGGGATCGCCGGCCGCGCGCACGCCCCACGCCGTGCGCGGCAGGGCGGCTTCGACGCGGGCCACGAAGTCGCGCAGCGGTTCGGGCCGGGGCAGGGCGCCGATGCGGCCCAACCCGGCGTCACCGGGTGGGGGCAGCAACGCGAAGACGTCGAACGCGGGCTCCTCGTAGGGGTGGGCGGCGCGCATGGCCGCCAGCACGGCGGCCCGGATCCGAGCGGGCGCGACGACCTCGAACCGGTCCTCGGCCACCTTCTCGACGGCTCCGACGCTGCCCACCGCGGGCGACGCCCCTTCGTGCGGCAGGAACTGCCCGATGCCGCTGACGCTCCAGCTGCAGTGCGAGTAGTCGCCGATGTGCCCGGCGCCCGCCTCGAACACGGCCGCCTGCACCGCTTCCGCGTTGTCGCGCGGCACATAGATGACCCACTTGTCCAGGTCGGGCGCGGCCGTTCGCGGCTCCAGGGCGGCTTCGACAGTGAGGCCGAGGGCCTGGGCCAGCGCATCGGACACGCCCGGTGAGGCCGAGTCGGCGTTGGTGTGCGCGGTGAACAGCGAACGCCCCGTTCGGATCAGGCGGTGTACCAGCGCGCCTTTGGGGGTGCTGGCCGCCACGGTGTCAACCCCGCGCAGCAGTAAGGGGTGGTGGGCCAGCAGCAGGTCACCCTCGGGAACTTCGTCGACGACCGCGGCCGTCGCGTCGACCGCGACGGTCACCGACTCGATCGCATCGTCGGGGTCGCCGCACACCAGGCCCACCGAGTCCCACGATTCGGCGAGCCGCGGCGGGTAGGCCTCGTCCAGCACGTCGACGACGTCGGCCAGCCGCACGCTCACCGGCGCACCTCCGCGATGGCCTGGACCAGCAGCGGCCACTCCCGGCGCACCGTGGCCCGCAGGTAGCGCTCGTCCAAGCCGACGAACGTATCACAGCGACGGATGGCAATCCCCCTGTCCTGCAGAGTTTTTCGAATCTCAACGGCGTCCGCCCTGCGGAACAGCACGAACGGGGCCCGGCCGTCGACCACCTCGGCGCCGACCGACGTCAGGCCGGCCACCATCTCGGCGCGCAACTCCGCCAGGCGCATGGCGCCGGCCGCAGCCTCGGCGACGGCCTGACGGCCGCAACACGCCGCGATCGCCGCCAGTTGCAGCGTCCCCACCGGCCAGTGGGCACGCTGAGAGGTCAATCGGGTCAGCAGTTCCGGGGAGCCCAGGGCGTAGCCCACCCGCAATCCCGCCAGCGCCCACGTCTTGGTCAGGCTGCGCAGCACCAGCACGTCGGGTAGCGAGTCAGCGGCCAGCGACTCCGGTTCGCCCGGGATCGAATCGGCGAACGCCTCGTCGACCACCAGGATCCGGCCGGGCCGCCGCAACGCGAGGAGCTGCTCGCGGGTGTGCAGCACCGAGGTGGGATTGGTGGGGTTGCCCACCACGACCAGTTCGGCGTCGTCGGGAACGGTCACCGCGTCCAGGCCGAAGGGCGGCTCGAGCACCACGTGGTGCACGGGCACCCCGGCCGCGCTGAGGGCGTCCGCCGGCTCGGTGAACGAGGGCGCGACGATCGCCGCCCGCGCCGGACGCAGGTTGCTCAGCAACGCGAACCCCTCCGCGGCCCCGGCCAGCGGCAGCACCTCGTCGCGTCGTCGGCCGTGCCGCTCCGCGACCGCGTCCTGCGCCGAGCGCACGTCCTGGGCGCTCGGGTAGCGCCCAAGATCGGGCAGCCGCACGGCCAGCCGCCGCACCAGCCACTCGGGCGGTTGCGCGTGACGGACGTTGACGGCGAAATCCAGCATCCCGGGTGCGACGGCCTGATCACCGTGATAGCGCGTCGCAGGCGGGCTCAGGTTCAGACTCGCCATCCGAGAAACACTAGTGGGCTGCTTGGGCGCGTGGCAGCGACACCGTCACACCCGGACGCGACCATCGAGGACAATGGTGAGGTGACAGGCACAACGTCCACCGATCGCCCTTCGCCCGGCCGCACCACCGAGCTGGTGATCTTCGACCTCGACGGCACCCTCACCGACTCCGCGGAGGGGATCGTGGCCAGCTTCCTGCATGCGCTCGAGCACGTCGGCGTCGCGGTGCCCGACGGTGACCTGGTGGCGCAGATCGTGGGCCCGCCGATGGACGACACCTTCCGGTCCATGCTGGGCGAGGACGCCAAGCAGGCGATCACCGCCTTCCGCGCCGAATACGGCAGCCGGGGCTGGGCGATGAACACGCTGTTCGACGGCATCGAGCCGCTGCTGGCCGATCTGAGCGCCGCCGGCGTCCGGCTCGCCGTGGCCACCTCGAAGCTGGAACCGACGGCCCGGCGCATCCTCGCCCATTTCGGGCTCGACCGGCATTTCGAGGTGATCGCCGGGGCCAGCCCCGACGGCTCCCGCAAGACCAAGGTCGACGTGCTGGCGCACGCATTGGAGCAGTTGCAGCCGCTGCCCGAGCGGGTGCTCATGGTCGGCGACCGCAGCCACGACGTGCACGGCGCGGCCGCGCACGGCATCGACACGGTGGTGGTGGGCTGGGGCTACGGGCGGGACGATTTCGCCGACGGGTTCAGCGTCACCGGCGTGACGCACGCCGCGACCATCGACGAGCTGCGGGCGGCGCTCGGTGTCTGAGCCGCTGCACGTCACCTTCGTCTGCACGGGGAACATCTGCCGGTCGGTAATGGCCGAGAAGATGTTCGCCGACCAGCTGCGCCGCCGCGGCCTGGCCGACGCCGTTCGGGTGACCAGCGCGGGCACCGGCAACTGGCACGTCGGCCAATGCGCCGACGACCGGGCGACCGAAGTGCTGCGCGTCCACGGCTACTCCACCGACCACCGCGCCGCTCAGGTCGACGTCGACCATCTGGCGGCCGACCTGGTGGTGGCGCTGGGCCGCAACCATCTTCGGATGCTGCGCGAGCTGGGTGTCGACGACGAACGGGTGCGAATGTTGCGGTCCTTCGACCCCCGTTCGAGCGCCCACGCCCCCGACGTCGAGGATCCCTACTACGGCGACGCGCAGGACTTCGAGGATGTCTTCGCCGTCATCGAGGCCGCGCTGCCCGGCCTGCACGCCTGGGTGGACGACCGACTCGACGGGAACGGATCGCCCTGATGCCCCGGGTGATGCGTCGGCTGACGTTCCTGCTGCGACCCGGCTGGATCGCGCTGGCGCTGGTGGTCATCGCCTTCACTTACCTGTGTTTCACGGTGCTGGCGCCCTGGCAGCTGGGCAAGCACAACCGGACGTCGCGGGAGAACCGTCAGATCGAGTATTCCCTCAATACCGACCTCGTTCCTCTTAAAACGCTGCTGCCGCAACAGGGTTCGTCGGCCCCGAACGCGCAATGGCGCCGCGTGACGGCCACCGGGCACTACCTGCCCGACGTCCAGGTGCTCGCCCGGTTGCGGGTGATCGAGGGCAAGCCGGCGTTCGAGGTGCTGGCACCGTTCGTCGTCGACGCCGGACCCACCGTGCTCGTGGACCGGGGCTACGTGCGGCCCGAACAGGGATCCCATGTCCCGCCGATCCCCCGCCCGCCCCAGGACACGGTCACCATCACCGCGCGGCTGCGCGACTCCGAGGCAATCGCGCCGGGCAAAGACCCCTTCACCCAAGACGGTGTGCAGCAGGTGTACTCGATCAGCACCGCACAGGTCTCGTCGCTGACCAAGGTCCCGCTGGCGGGCTCGTATCTTCAGTTGACCGAGGACCAGCCCGGCGGGCTCGGCGTGATCGGCGTGCCCCACCTGGACGCCGGGCCCTTCCTGTCCTACGGCATCCAGTGGATTTCCTTCGGCATCGTCGCGCCACTCGGGTTGGGCTACTTCGTATATTCCGAGATCCGCGCGCGCCGCCGGGAAAAGCAACAGCATCCCGCGGCCGAGGCGGCGCCGGCTCCGGAGGCCCCGAAGACCGTGGAGGCGAAACTCGCCGACCGCTACGGCCGCCGCAGGTAACACAGCAGCACCGCCAGCAGCGCGGCACCCGCTTGCACCGTCCGCGACAGCGCCACCGCACGGCGCAGGTCGGCCACCGTCGGCTCGCGGCCGTCGCCCAGGGTCGGCCGGATCTGCAACTCGTGGCGGTACTGGGTGGGGCCGCCGAGTCGCACCCCCAGCGTCCCGGCGAAGGCCGCCTCGACGACACCTGCGTTGGGGCTGGGGTGACGGGCGGCATCACGGCGCCAGGCCCGTACCGCACCCGAGGGCGACCCGCTGACGAAAGGCGCGAACATCACCACCAACGCCGCCGTCGCCCGCGCGCCCACGTAGTTGGCCGCATCATCCAATCTCGCTGCGGCCCAACCGAATCGGGCGTAGCGGGCCGATCGGTAACCGATCATCGAGTCCAGCGTGTTGACGGCGCGGTACGCCAGCACCGCGGGCGTACCGCCCATCGCCGCGCACAGCAGCGGCGCCACCTGGGCGTCGGACGTGTTTTCCGCGACCGATTCCAGCGACGCACGCGTCAGGCCGGCGCCGTCCAGCCAGGCCGGGTCGCGCCCGCACAGCGACGGCAGCAGCCGGCGCGCGGCCTCGATGTCCCCCCGCTCCAGCAGTTCCGACATCGCCAAGCCGGTGCGCGCCAACGATGTTCCGCCCACCGATACCCAGGTGGCCGCCGCGGTGGCGGCGATCGACCACGGCGGGCCACCGCGATCGGCGGTCCGTTGCAGCGCGGCGCCGAACACGCTGACGGCCCCGACCAGCACGCCGACGTGCACCACCCCCGCCATTCTGCTGTCGCGGTAGGTCACCTTCTCCAACTCGGCGGCGGCCCGCCCGAAGGCCGCGACCGGATGCCCCCGCACCGGGTCGCCCAGCGCGACGTCGGCCAGGTAGCCGGCCAGCACGCCGGCTAGCCGGGTCCGCGTCGCCCACACCCTGGCAGCGTCTCACACGGGGCGCGCCGGTTAGACGATCAGCGCGGCCTACGCCATCGCGAAGATGGCCGCGACGATCACCGCGGCGATCAGCACGACGATCACCCACCACATCAGCAGGGATGACTCGAACGCGCTCGTCGACAGGGCCGCCCGGTGGCGCGGCGGCCCGGAAGCCGGGACGCCGAATGGGGTACTCATCTGCCCAGGCGTGCCCGTTTTCGGCCGGTTCTAACGTCTCGGCCGCGGTACGTGGTTCACTCGACGACATGGCGTCGTCCGCGATGAAGCGGCCCGCGACCCGGGTCGCCGACCTGCTGAACCCGGCGGCACTGTTGCTCCCGGCCGCGAACGTGATCATGCAGTTGTCCCTGCCCGGCGTCGGGTACGGCGTGCTGGAAAGCCCGGTGGACAGCGGCAACGTCTACAAGCATCCGTTCAAGCGGGCCCGCACCACCGGCACCTACCTCGCGGTCGCCACCATCGGGACCGGGTCCGACCGCGCGTTGATCCGCGGTGCGGTGGACGTCGCGCACCGGCAGGTCCGCTCCACGTCGTCAAGCCCGGTGTCCTACAACGCTTTCGACCCCAAGCTGCAGCTGTGGGTGGCCTCGTGCCTGTACCGCTATTTCGTCGACCAGCACGAGTTCCTCCACGGCCCGCTCGACCTGAATGATCCGGACACCGCCGACGCGGTCTACCTCGACGCCAAGCGGCTGGCCACCACGCTGCAGGTGCCCGATCGCATGTGGCCGCCGGACCGGGCGGCGTTCGACGAGTACTGGAAGCGCACCCTCGACGAGCTGCGCATCGACCCGCCGGTGAGGGAGCATCTGCGCGGCGTGGCGTCGCTGGCGTTCCTGCCGTGGCCGTTGCGCGTCCTGGCCGGCCCGTTCAACCTGTTTGCGACGACGGGGTTTCTGGCTCCGGAGTTTCGCGCGCTGATGCGGCTGGACTGGTCGCAACGCCAGCAGCGCCGGTTCGAGTGGCTGCTGTCCGCGCTGCGACTGGCAGACCTCTTCCTGCCGCACGGGGCCTGGCTCCTCGGGTACCAGATCTACTTGTGGGACATGCGATTTCGTGCCCGACGAGGTTGGCGGATCGTCTAGGAGCGCACCGCCGCAAAAAACGCGCGGACGTCCTCGACGAACAGCTCCGGTTGTTCGAACGCGGCGAAGTGCCCGCCGCGGTCCATTGTCGTCCAGTGCGTGATGTTGTAGACCGGCTCGCACCAGCTTCTGGGCGCCTTCAGCAGCTCGCCCGGGAAGGCCGCGACGCCCGTGGGCATTTCGACGCGATCCATCTGCCCCCACACCCGGAAGCTCTCCCAGTACAAGCGGGCCGCCGATGCGCCGGTATCGGTCACCCAATAGACCATCACGTTGTCCAGCAGCTCATCGCGGGTGAACACATTCTCCGGATGACCGTCGCAATCGGCCCACGCC
>NZ_LZSZ01000024.1:0-506 GCF_001665645.1 Mycobacterium sp. 852002-30065_SCH5024008
AAACTGGTCGCATGATGTGCCTGGGCCACCCGGGTGATCTGCTGCTGCAACTGCGCCGGCCACTCGATGGTGAGGCTGGCTCCGTGGTGATCGGCTACCGCCGGATAGGGCCGATCGGTGGGCAGCACCAGGCGTTCGGGCATCCCGGCCAGGGCCTGCTGCCAGTAGGCCAGCTGCCCGCCGATCACACTGTCGGGGTCCTCGAGATCGCCCAGCTGCTCACGCTGCCACAGCGTGTAGTCGGCGTACTGCACCGCCAACGGCACCCACCCAGGGGGCTGACCGGCGCAGCGGGCGGCATAGGCGATGCCCAGATCCTGTATCAGCGGGGTGATCGACCCGCCATCCGCGGCGATATGATGCGCCACGGCCACCAACACATACTCATCTGCGCCGAGCCGGAAAAGCTGGGCCCGCAACGGGATCTCGACGCCCAGATCAACCCGATACCCCGCCACCGCGGCGATGGCATCCTCGAGCCGCTCGGGCAGCCAGCCGCTGGCATC
>NZ_LZSZ01000025.1:0-617 GCF_001665645.1 Mycobacterium sp. 852002-30065_SCH5024008
ATGGGCACCGGCACCCACGCCGGCGCCGGACCCCGATACGGATTCCGCCCCACCGTCATGGCCCGACCCCCCTTCGCCGGATAGCCACCGGTCGCTTCTGCCAGCGTAGGAACACGCTTTAGCGCGCGAAAAGTGTCGCGCTAAAGCGTGTTTCGCGTTGCGCCCACGGCCCGCGCACGGCGGAGCCCTCGCCCCGCCCTCACCCGTCAGGCCGCCGTCGTGGCGAACGTCGCGGGGGCTTTATCTGCGACCGGATTTTTAACCCACACCGCGGTCGATCGTCCGACGCTTTCGCGGATCGCCGGTGGATGGCGACTCGGCCGACGCGTCGTCCCCGCAGGTAGTGGCGCGGCTCGCGGGCGCTAACGTCTCGTTGCCCGTGTTCCTGTGCGCCCGTCGCCGAGGGGCCTCCCTCCCGGCGGTCGCGTCGCCAGCAGCGACGGGGCTCAGCGGCGATCTAGCCTTCGCAACAAGCCCATCGCTTCACGCCAATAGACACTCGCGAGGGAAACACATGTCGTTCGAGCCGGGGGGGTTCGTAGGTGTTTGACTTCGGGGCGTTACCGCCGGAGGTTAATTCCGGTCGGATGTATGCGGGTCCGGGTTCGGGGCCGTTG
>NZ_LZSZ01000026.1:0-1324 GCF_001665645.1 Mycobacterium sp. 852002-30065_SCH5024008
TATGCGATCGTCGGCAGCGTCAGATGTGTATAAGAGACAGGCCACATACAACTCACCGACCACCCCCGCCGGCACCGACTTGAGCCACCTGTCCAAGACGAACATCGCCGCCCCCGGTATCGGCGACCCAATCGGCACCACCTGAGATTCGGGGGTGAGCGGAGTGCTGATCGACGCACATACCGTGGTCTCCGTCGGCCCATACGCATCGATCATCACCCGCCCTGGTGCCGCCCACAGATCCACCACCTCAGCCGGACACGCCTCACCGGCCACCACCAACGCCACCGACTCCAACCCCTGCGGCGACAGCATCGCCACCGCCGAAGGAGTCTGACTCAACACACTGACCTGCTCAGCAATCAGTAACGCATGCAACTCTTCTGGAGAGCCGGCCACCGACTCGGGCACCACCACCAACCGGCCCCCACCCAGCAGGGCGCCCCAGATCTCCTCAACCGAGGCATCGAAGGCATACGAATGCACCTGCGCCCACACTGGTGCCGGTGCCGCCAAATCCCCATCCAATGACCCCAGCAACTGGGTGACGTTGTGGTGGGTCACGGCAACGCCTTTGGGCACCCCGGTGGTGCCCGAGGTGTAAATCAGATACGCAAGATCCTCAGCAGCCGGGGCCGGCAATGGGGTACTGGGTTGAACATCGATGGCGGGGTCGTTGACATCAATGACCGCCACGTGATGACCGTCGACCCGCGCGGCCAGCCCGGTGGTGGTGATCGCGGCGATCGGGGCGGCATCGCCGAGCATGAACCCGATCCGCGCTGTGGGCAGGCCCGGGTCGATCGGCACGTAGGCCGCCCCAGACTTCAAAACCCCTAGGATCGCGATGATGGCCTGCGCGCCACGTTCCATCAGCAACCCTACGCACTCACCCGGGCCCACCCCACGGGCAACCAGGAAGTGCGCCAACCGATTCGCGGCCTCATCCACCTCGCGATAGGTCCACGACCGGTCCCCGAAACTCAGCGCCACCGCCTCGGGCGTGCGCGCGACTTGGGCGGCAAACAACGCCGGGATCGACACCCCCGACACCGCCGGACGGTCCAACACCGCCCGGTTACCCCACCCCTCCAGGCGGACACGTTCCGAATCGTCGAGCAGATCGATCGAGGACACCGGCCGCGACGGGTCAGCGGTCATTGTCTCCAGCACCCGTTGGAATCGGGTGATCAGGGTGTGGATGCTGTCGGGGTTGAAGAGGTCGGTGCGAAACTCCACTACCCCGCTGATTCCGGCCGGCTGCCCCGCCTGGGTGAAGTTCTCGGCCAGGGTGAAGGTCAAATCCTGTCTCTTATACACATCT
>NZ_LZSZ01000027.1:0-40036 GCF_001665645.1 Mycobacterium sp. 852002-30065_SCH5024008
CCCGCGCTGTCGCAGCGCGTGCACTGGCTCAGCAAGCGGCTGAGCATCCAGCACGCGCGGTCACTGCATTTCGTGGTGCTGGTCTACTTCCTGTTCTTCATCCTGGTGCACGTCACGATGGTGTTGACCACCAGCGCGCTGCGAAACCTCAACCACATGTTCGCCTCCCGCGACGACAACAGCTGGGTGGGCTTCGGAATCTTCGCCGCGGCCATGGTGTTGACGGCGATCGCGTGGGTTTGGGCCACTCCCTTCACTATTCGTCATCCGCGGGTGATTCAGCGGGTCGGATACGCGCTCGTCGGCCCGTTCCAGCGACTGCTGGAACAGCTCGACCCCAAGCCCGGCGCCTTCACCGAAAAGGACATCTCGCCGCACCACTGGCGCAACGGCCGCCTGCCGGAGACCGTCGAGTACAAAGAGCTGGAAGCAAACGACTTCCGGGACTGGCGGCTCAAGGTCTACGGTCTGGTCGAGCATCCGATGGAGTTTTCGCTCGAGGACTTGATGGCGCTGCCGTACCACGAGCAGATCAGCCAGCACTTCTGCATCCAAGCCTGGTCGGGCGTCGCCAAATGGGGTGGCGTGCAGATGAACACGATCATGGACATCGTCAAACCGCTGCCCGAAGCCAAATGGGCGGTGTTCTATTCGATGGGCCTCGGCGCGACGGGCGGCATCTATTACAACGCCCATCACATCGGCCAGATGGACCATCACATGACTATGCTCGCCTACAACATGAACGACCAACCCCTCCCCTACATGCATGGCAGGCCGCTGCGGTTGCGCAACGAACTGCAGCACGGTTTCAAACTCGTCAAGTGGATCAAAGGGATCGAGTTCGTGGCCGACTACCGCGACATCGGCAGCGGCTACGGCGGTTACAGCGAGGACCACAAATACTTTGGGCGGCACCAGACGCTGTAGGGCCTAGCGCCGAACCCTCGGCGCCGACGCCTCAGGTCGTTTGTCCCATCGGCAATCCGGGTAGCTCCACGGAAGCGCCGAACGGAAGCGACCAGAGGAGAGACGCCCATGAGCCACAGCCCTGTTGACCATGATCGGACCCTCCGCCCGGGTGAAGCCGAGCCGGCACACGACTTGAAGCGGACGCCCGGGCTGGTCATCGTCGGGGCCGCCGTGTTGGCACTCGTGATGTGCGTGGCCACATTCGCCCTCGGGGACGCCGGCGCGGGTGTCGCCGCCGCGATCGTCGCCATGCTGGCGTTCGGGGCCGGGCTGGCGTGGCTTGGCATGGACCGCAGGCGGATTCGCCAGGCCGAACGAGACTGGCCGATCGGCCACGTGGCGCGGTAGCCGCGCCGGTTGCAACGCCTACTGCAGCGAGGCGAGGTTTTTCACGGACTTCTGCACATCGGAGCGCAGGATCCGGGCGACCAACCCGCCGATCGGGCCGCTGAGTAATCCGCCCCTGAGGTCGGCGGTGAGATGGAAGTCGGTTCCGGGCTGCTGGTCCGTGACGGTCATCGCGACCCCGAGGCGGATCCCACCGCGACCGCGGCCTTGTAGCTCAATCGATTTCGGTTCATCGTAGTTGGTGATCGTCCAGTGGATGACGTTGCGGAAGCCCTTGACCTTCACACACGACGAGACGCAGGTGCCTTCCTCGATCTTGTCGGGAACGGGTCCGCGCCACCCGGCGAATATGGTCATCCACTCGTCGAATCGGCTCAGGTCGGACGCCAGCTTCCAGGCGGCCTCCGGGTCTACCTCCGACGACACCGAAACATCTACTCGTGCCACGCCTTGTCGCTCCTCCCCAGACAATGATTGCGGTTGGCACCGGCTCGGCAGCACAGGCGACCGGTGCGCAACGTGCACTGGGTACCCCGGTGGGGCCGTGCCTACGCGTTCGCCGCTCCCCTTAGGGCCAGGCCTCCTGCAATTGCTTCGCCACGTCGATGATCTGCGCGGCCTGCGACTGGGGCGCGTCGATCTCCTCGGCGACGTACTGGGCGACGAATCGGCGGATCTCGCCATCGACGCCGGCGAGGATGCGCAGCACCTCACCGCGGAAGGACTTCGACGACACGTTGACGGTGATATCGGAGGGCCGCGGTTTCGCGACGTCGACGATCAGCAGCAGCGGTTCGGCGGCTCGGGCCGTGGCCCGCAGCGCGATGTCCCCGGAGACGACGAACCGCTGCTTGTCGAGCCGAAGGTCGAGCAGCAGATCGATCGACAAGGGGATGTGGATGACGAACGTGATGCTGTCGCCCAGGCGACGGGTGACCTTGGGTTCGTGGATCTTGACGTTGGCGCTGACCTTGGCGATCCCGCCGGGCCCCTGAGCGATGGGCTCCATGGCGAACTCGTTGCCGGCGATGTCGGCAAATGCGGCGGCGACACGCTCGGGGGTGACAGCGACCTCGAAGAATCTGCGTCCGAACTCTTCGTAGGTGACATAATCGTGAGTCTCCATAGGCTTATACCGTCTCACGTCGGCCGCCGGAACCGTCGATGATCTGCACGCGTCGCAGAAATCCGCGTTCGTTACACCCCGCTGGGATCACCGCTGATCCGGGCGCGCTGTGAAGCGCGCCACAGGCCGGGCGCTTCGATTCGATCCGGCGGGTGGTGGCCTGGGAGGCTTGATGACTTGGGAGGTGATTTCGATGTGTGCCAAGAAAAATCCCGAGCGGCGCTCGGACTTCTCGCCCGCGGGCCTGCTCACCTGGCTTGGCGGCGGGCACCGGCGGGAGCTGGATGAGCGCCACGAGCGGTCCACCCACGCCGTCACCGGCGCGGTGGTGTTGTTCGGAGCGCTGCTGGCCTGGCTCGTCGCGGCGCTGGCGGTGATCGAGTCGGCCCACTGGTCGCTCCTGTTCGTGGTGCCGCTGACCCTGCTCTTCGGCCTGCTCGTCGGCGCGGTCACCCGCGCCATCACCTCCGGGTCTGGCCGGAGTCCGGCCGGCCTCGCGGCACGCGCGGTGGTCGCGGCCGCCCTCGGCGTCACCGTCGGCGAATTGGCCGCAATCGTCCTGCTCTCCGGCTCGATCGACCACCGTCTCGACGAACGCGCCCTGCGCAACGCCGGCTCCTCGCCGGCGGTTGCGCAGGCGACGGCGTTCCTGCAACAAACCAGGGATGCACGCGGCGCGCTCGACACCGCCGTCGACCGCGCTCACCAGCAGCAGGATCAGGCCCTGGTCATCGCGCGCTGCGAATACCACCCCACCCCCAGCTGCCCGCAAACCCGGATCACCGGTGTCCCCGGCGCCGGGCCCGAAACCCGCACGGCGAATGAGCTCCTCGCGGACGCCCAGCGTGAACTGGACGACGCGCTGGCGGCCCGGGATCGCCAGGCGCCCGGGCTGGACGCCGAAATCTCCCGCGAAGCGCACGCGCTCGACGAGGCACGCCACGGCGTCATCGCGGACGCCGATCGTGGCCTGGGTGCGCGCTGGGTCGCGATGAACGACCTGACCTCCGCCGACTTCGGTGCGCTGACGTTGCGGCTGCTGACGATCGCGTTCTGCGTGCTGCTCTACCTGCTGCCGCTGATCCTGGGGCGGTGGCGCGGTGAGACCAGCCACGATCGCCACGCGGCGGCGCGTGCCGAGCGGGAACGCGCGGAACTCGAGGCGGACACGGCGATCGCGATCAAGCGGGCCGAGGTTCGCCGGGAGGCCGAAATCATGTGGGCCGAGCACCAACTCACCCAGGCCCGGCTTGCGATCGAGGCCCAAACCGAGATCGACCGGGAGCAGCAACGCCGGCGCATCGTGGACGCTGTCGATCCCCCGGTGCTGGCGTCGTCGCACCGCACCTTCGAGCCCGCCGATGAAGACATTTACCTGCCGATCGCCGCGGAAGCCGAGGCCGCCAGCCGCGCGGCCCTCGGCCCGCCCGTCCCGGTGCACACCGCCGATGTGGAGAACCTGCCGGCGCCCATCGGGCGCGAGGTGCAGCCGCGCAAAGAGCGTGACACTTCGTCGATTCCGTCGATTCCGGACGCCACCAAGGCCGCGGCGCGCTGGATACGCCCGCTGGTGCCGCCGTTCGTGGCCCGGGTGATCGACACCACCACCGCGCCGCTGCGCACCGCGCGGCACGTCTTCGAAGAGGTCGAGGAGATCACGTTCGCGTTCAGGCGCACCCACAAAGTGACGGTCGACGCCGAAAGTTCCGCCGCCGGCGGTCGGCCCACCCGGCCCGCTGAGGCCGATGAAGCCCCTCCCGGGGAGGCGGGATTCATCGACTCGTCGCGCGTAGAGCGCGCGGCGGTGACCCATCGGCAGGTGGGTGGCCAGGAGCCGCACGGCCCGTCGCTGGGCGAGCGCGCCAACAACCCGGAGTTGGCGCAGCGGGAGGGTCCTGCCGAACTGGATTCGCCGACCGGCCCGCGTCAGCTCCCGCCGGCGAATTAGGTTGGCGTGAGCCCTATCCTGGCCTATTCGTCGCCGAAGGCGGCATATAGTTCCGGGAGGAAGGCCGCGAGGTGATTCATCTCCTGTGCGCAGTGCACCATCAGATTGCGAGCGCCGGTTTCCGCGTTGCCGAGCACCCGCGAGGCGATCGGGCGCACCGCGCGCGATGCGACGCCGGGGACGTTGCGCACTTCGATGTGCCGTCCGCCCATCCAGAATCGTGACCGCATCTCGGACCCGTTCGGCGTCGACCGGACGTGGTGGATGAACCATCCGACGTCCACCGGGGCCTCGCTGGATCCCAGCCGGGCGCAGATCGCGACCGCACCGTCGCTGTCGGGTGGGCAGCCCATCGCCGCCGGATCGACGAATTGGATTGCGCCATTGAGCATCGTCGAGCCGATGTACTCGCTGATCAACGACCAGCGGCCGACGTAGCGTTCGGCGCCCCGTAGGCCAACAGCCGCGTCGTCCCGGCCGCCCTGCCCTTGACCTTTCCAGGCGGCGTGCAGATGGGCCCGCGGATGCCACAGCTTGTAACGGCGGGTGTCGCAGCCGTGCCAGCCGAACCACCACGACCACATCTCCGGCGTGACCCCCGGCATGTCGGTGCGTACCGACACCTGATAGCCGCCGTCGTCGAGGACCCCGTAGCCGTTCTCGGTCCGCTGGTACCCGTCGTCGGCGACGCGCGCGGCGTCATCGAACGCCAACAGCGCCATGGCGCCTTGCGGCCCGTGTTCGAGTGCCTCGACGACATGGCGTGGCAGCGGGGCCATTTCGGGCGTGAAGAACTTGCCGAACGGGGTGTTCGCGTCGTCACCGCGATACCCCAGATACAACTCGCCCGCCATCAGAGTCGTCCCATCCAGCTGTTGAACACACCGTCGGGGTCGTACTCGGCGCGCACGCGGTCGAGCTTGGCCATGGCGGCGTCGCTGGCGAACCGCGCCGGACGCTGGCCGAGGTTCTCGTCGGCGAGCTGAATCCCGATGGCGGATTCGGACATCGCGGCCATGTTGGATCGCGCCCAGTCGGCGTACTTCGCCTCGTCGGCCGGGTCCTTCCACGAACCGTAGAGGGCCAGGTAGATGTCGCCTTCGATGCTGTAGGCCATGTCCTGGCGGGGAGGGCACGGCCCCCAGTTCAGCCACAGAAAATGCGCCGGGTGTGGGGGCATGGTGTCCAGGATCGTCCGGATGCCCGGCAGCAGGTCTTCCGCGGGCGCCGACGTCCACATGTTGTCAACCGCGTAGTAATGATCGGACAGGTAGTGGCTCATCGCGACGTCGTACCAGGTCGCCAGATCGGTTGGCATGTAAGGGATTTTGACCAGCGCCCGATCGGCGACCGGGCAGGTGCCGAACAGGGCGAGCGCCTTTTCCGCCTCCGCATCGGAATCCGCGAAGGCCGGCGACGCCAGCGAGATGACCGGGGTGTCGATGCCCATGTTCGGTTCGCCTCGGGATGCCACGGCCTGCAGCTCGACCCGGGGGTCCACTTCGGCGCTGACCGCGCGAGTCCACGTGAAGACCTCGTCGGCCAGCTCGAACGGATAGACATAGACGCTGGTGCCGCAGGCGCCGGGGCGCGGATAAAGCTTCAGACAGAAGGACGTGACCACGCCGAAAAATCCGGGTCCGGCACCACGGGCGGCCCAGTAGAGGTCGGCGTTGTTGCTGGCGTCGCAGTGAATCCTTTCGCCCTCGGCGGTGACGACATCGAGGCCCACGACGGATTCGCAGGCCGGGCCGAAAATGCGGCTGTTCCAGCCGTATCCACCCTGCAGGAGGTAGCCACCGAGACAGACCCCTTTGCAGTGACCGCCGGGAAAGAACAGGCCCTGCGCCTCGAGGTCGGCCATCAGCAGGCTGCCGCCCTTGCCCGGACCCACTCGGGCGAGGCCCTTTTCGGCGTCGATGGAAACGTGGTCGAGGCGGCTGACGTCGAGCAGAACGGAGCCGTCGCGCAGGTGGCTGGCCGCGAAGCTGTGTCCGCCCGAGACAATGCTGACCTTGAGCCCGTGGGACTTCGCATGGCGGATACCGGCGATGATGTCGTCGGTGTCGACCGCCTGCACGATCACTTCGGGGTAGCGTTCCGGTACCCGCTGGTGCCAGACGGTGCCACGACGGGCCGCCTCGTAGCCGTCATCGCCGCGGAAATGGTGCCGCCCGGCCGGTAGCCCGCTCATCTGGAATCTCCCGTGATCCGCACTTCGGATCTTTGTGATCCGCGATGCGGAACACTATAGTGGACGAATGCCGTCCTCGGGGGAAAATTTTGCAGCCGGCCGCGACGAGGGCATCCAAGTATTGCGTCGCGCCGCCGCCGCGCTGGACGAGATCGCCGCGGAGCCGGGGCGGTTGCGTCTGGTCGACCTCGGTGAGCGTCTCGGGCTGGCCAAGTCGACGGCTCGCCGGCTGCTGGTGGGCCTGGTCGAGGTCGGACTGGCCAGTGTCGATTCACAGGGCCGTTTCTCCCTCGGCGACCGATTGCTGGGGTTGGGCAGTTCCGACGGCGCGCACATCGCGGCGGTGTTCCGGCCGACGATCGAACGGGTGGCGCGCGCGACCGACGGCGAGACGGTCGACCTCTCGGTTTTGCGGGGCCGGCGAATGTGGTTCGTCGACCAGATCGAATCATCGCATCGCCTGCGCGCCGTGTCGGCCGTCGGCGTCCGGTTCCCGCTGGAGTCGACCGCCAACGGCAAAGCGGCCCTCGCGGCCCTCGACGACGCCGACGCCGAAGCGGTGATCTCCCGCTTGGATCCCGGGTCCGCCGACCGCCTCCGCGCCGAGGTGGCCGAGATCCGGCGCACCGGAATCGCTTTCGACCGAGACGAACACACGCCGGGTATCTCGGCGGCCGCGATCGCGCGACGCGGGGTGGGCGACAATCTGGTCGCTATCTCGGTGCCGGCACCGACGGAGCGCTTCCGGGAGAAGGAACAGCGCATCGTGGCGGCATTGCGCGCGGCCGGCGAATCGGCGGCCTGGCCGCGCTAGCGTCAGCGGAGCACGTTGATGCCGGCGTGATTGGAGTTGGGGACGGCCGGGTTACCCCTCGAAAGCTCGGCCGTTCCAACGTCTAGATGCCGGCTTAGCAGGGCACTGCGGCGGAGGAGAACAGCTTTCCCCACTCGTGCCGAGCCGCGGATTGCGCGTCGGTGAAGCTCGGTGTCTTTTCGCCGTCGCCGGCCAGGTGTACCAGCGCCCACGCCATCGCGAATACCGGCACCTTGTGCCGCAATGCCGCGCTGTGCAATTCGTCCAGGGCCGCTTCCGACGGGCACCGGCGAAGGCCGATGAGAATGCCCCGCGCGGTGTCGAGGATTCGACCAGAGTGTGGGCCACACGAGGTCTGGGCGGGAACCCAGTTCGTCGTCATGTTGTGGATACCTCCTGCGGCGCCGTCACGAACCCGCCACTCGCACAGCGGACGAGGAATTCCTGCGCTACGCATCATCGCGGCCGCAAACCTCAAAGGCGCCCTGTGCCATGATTTGTCGATCTTTCGCGTTGTGCCAGACCATCGCCGCGATCGATACCCGCCTGTGACCGTTCCGGGATCTGTTGCTAATCAACCAATCCGGTGAAGTGCCTGGTCGGTGCCGGAATCCGTGATCTTCGGGTCAGTTTGCCAAAGACAATAATTCGTCAAAGCCGGCGACGATAGCGTCATGGAACACGTCGTAGTCGGGTATCGCGGTGGTATCGACGTTCAACCCGAGACCACACGTGTCGACATAGGTGAGAAGTGTGACGTTGACCGCCGCACCGATGGTGGGTCCGAACGCGTACTGGGACCGCACCGCTGCACCGCCGAGGTAGACCGGCACGGGAACGCCCGGCACATCGCTGGCCACGAAATCAACGTGGCGCAGAACCGAGCCGATGTACCACCGGGGCACCAGATTGAGCACTCCGGCGATCAATTGCGTGTAGGGCAGCGATCTTTCGTTCCGTACCGCCGCGGTGCGCTGGCGTATCGCCGCGATGCGCTTTGCCGGATCCGCCTCGCCGACGGGCACGTCGAAGCGCATCAGCGTGATCCGGTTCCCGCCAATGCCATCGGCTTCGGTCCGCAGGCTGATCGGCATCGTGATGTGCAAGTCGTTCACCGCGACGCCGTGCTTCTCGTGGTACAGGCGTAGTCCACCCGCCACCCCAGCGACGAAAGCGTCATTCAACGCCCCACCGCAACGGTGCGCCGCTTCCCGAAGCGGCCGCGTCGGCACCTGATGCACCCCGAGACGCCGGATCAGGCCACGGTCCGTCGCCAGCGGTGACCCGGTTCGGCTGATCGGCCGGACGGTTCGGTAGACCGATGCCGCGGTGGTCGCCGCGGACCGGATCGTGGCGACGGGCCGCCGGACGCCGTCGTACATCAAACGTGGCACCAGGGAGGCCGCACCCGTCAGGGCGCTGCTGAGCAAGCCGGTGTCGTAGCGCGCGGCGTCGCGGTAACCCCGCAGCAGCGCTGGGGCCGCGACCTCCGGCTCGGGCGGCATGGGTTCCCCGGAATACAGATCTTCCGAGAGGTCGAACAGGTGCATCGCGATCTGGACCCCGCCGACCCCATCGGTGAGCGCGTGGTGAAACTTGCAGATCACGGCCGCGCCGCCGTTTTCCAGACCCTCGACGAACGTCGTTTCCCACAACGCGCGGGCCCGATCGAAATCCTGCATCTCGGCCAATCGGGCCATCTCGAGCACGTCGTCAAGCGTTCCGGGGGCCGAAACTGTCGCTCGCCGCAGATGGTAATCGAGGTCGAAGTCCCGGTAACGCTCCCATCGCGGCGGGGCCGGCGGAGGTGACTGCACCACGCGCTGCCGGAACATGGGCAACGTGCGGCTGATCAAGTCGAATCGCTTCCGCACTTCGTCCCAGTCTGGGGACCGGTCCAGAAGTACGACGCTGACCACGGTCGATCGCAGCCGTGGGTCAGTCTCCATCGCCCAGGTGAACGCGTCTGTGGCGCGCATGAATGCAGTCATGTCGGTGCTCCTTGCACCGAAGGTACGACGGCGAGCGCCCTAGGTCACCGGGTTATCGGCAGCCGATGACTTTGGTCACCACAGATAGCGCCTTTCGTCGACTGCCCCGGCGCCCTACAGAATCGCCTTGAGATCCTTGGCCCTGGCGATGTCGTCCCAATCGACGTCGAGTTCCAGCAGGATCTCTTCCGTGTGCTGACCGTGTTCCGGCGCACGGGCGGGCGCCGGCGGGGTCTCGTCGAACTGAACGGGCGCGGCGACGATCCGGTACTTCTCGCCGTGGTCGTCGACGTTGGTCACCACGTACCCGTTCGGTTCGACCTGCGGATCGTTGAGCGTCTCCCGCGGCGTCGCCAGGGCACCCCACACGCCCGGCTCGTCCTCGAGCGCCTTCTGCCAGTGGGCGAGATCGTGGCGGGCGAACACGTTGGCCAGGATCTCGGTGGCATCCGCGGCGTTGGCGATCAAGTTGCTCGACGGCACGAATCGCTCATCGGTGACCAGGTCAGCCAGGCCCACGCGCTCACAGAACCCTGCCCAGAACTTGTCCGGCTGCAGGAACACCAACTGAATCCACCTGCCGTCGCGGGTCTTGTACCTGTTCACGAGCGGGTTGATGGCCAACCCCGGCGGTGCGCCCGGTATCCCGTCGATGTCGAAGAAGTCGGCCGCCGAGATGGACGGCGCTATCGCCCACATCGCCTGGGCCAGCAGCGAGGAGTCGACGATCGTCGGTTCACCGGTGCGTTCGCGGTGGAAGAGCGCGGCGCATACGCCCCCGGCGAGCGTCGCCCCACCTTGGAGGTCGCCGAACCCCGGACCCTGCACCGCGGGCGTGTCCGTGCCGAACGGCGTGAGCGTGTAAGCGACACCGCCCCGGGCGAGATAGGTGGCCGCGTCGAACCCGCCGCGGTCGCGGTCCGGCCCCCGCACCCCCAGCCCGGTGCCGCGCGCGATGATGATTTTCGGGTTGAACGAACGGATGTCGTCCACGGTGAGCCGGGCCCGCTCGAGCGCCCCGGGCAGCCAATTGGTAAGGAACACATCCGCACTCGCCAAGAGGCGGCCGAACAGCTCGCGACCGGTTGCGGACTTGATGTCGATGGCGATGCTGCGCTTGCCTCGGTTGCCCAGCTCGAGGATGAAGTCGGCGTCCGGGCGCGCCGCCTGCCGGGTGAAGCCGCCGACGACCAGCGCGCGCCCGGGGTCCCCCGAGACCACACCCTCGACTTTGATCACGTCGGCGCCCCAGTCCGACAGGGCCGCACCGGCCGACGGCACGTAGGTCCACGACGCCAATTCGACCACCCGCACCCCTTGCAGGACACCACCGCGCACGCCAGACATCCCCAACTCCCTCGGTCGACCGGTTCATTCCTTGCTATTTTAGATATTCTAGCTAGTCTAGGGCGTAGTGGTAGCCCAGCTGCAGGTCAGAGCAGTTTTTCGTGGAAGAGATGCGATGAATCCGACCGTTGGCCCGATTCCAACACCCGTGACCCCGCATATCCCGGCGAAAAAGGGCGGCCGGCGGAGTCATTGCGGCCGCACCGGTGGTGGCACCGACGAATAGTGTTGGGCCCCAACGTGGGTCGCGATGTGGATACACGGACGAAGGACGGGCGATGGGCAGGGTAACCGGCAAGGTGGCCGTGATCAGTGGCGCCGCGCGCGGCCAAGGCCGTTCGCACGCGCGGATGCTGGCCGCCGAAGGCGCGGACATCATCGCGGTGGACCTGTGCGCCGACATCGAGACCAATGAGTATCCCCTGGCCCGGCGGGAAGACCTCGACGAGACGGCCCGGTTGGTCGAGAAGGAGGGGCAGCGCGCGTTCACCGCGGTCGCGGACGTTCGCGATCGGGTGGCCCTGTCCGCGGCGATCGATGAGGGCGTCGCCGAGTTGGGGCATCTCGACGTCGTCGTCGCCAACGCGGGCATCTGCCCGCTGACCGCGGGCCTGCCGCCGCAGGCCTTCGCCGACGCCGTGGACGTGGACCTGGTCGGCGTGCTGAACCTGGTGCACGCGAGCCTCAAGCATCTGCAGGCCGGCGCGTCGATCATCGTCATCGGTTCCAACGCGGCGTTCATGTCCTCGATGAACACCACCGGCATCGACGGGGGCCCCGGCGGCGCCGGATATGCCTTCGCGAAACTGGCTGCCGCGCATTACGTCAACGACTTCGCCCTGGCGCTCGCCCGGTTCTCCATCCGGATGAACGCGGTGCACCCCACCAACGTCAACACCGACATGCTGCACAGCCCGCCGATGTATCGGGCCTTCCGGCCGGACCTGAAGGATCCGACCCGCGAGGATGCCGAACCGGTTTTCCCGCTCGTGCAGGCTATGCCGATCCCCTATGTCGAACCCGAGGACATCAGCGAGGCGGTGTTGTTCCTGGCCTCCGACGCGGCGCGCTACATCACCGGGCAGCAGCTCCGTGTCGACGGCGGCGGCTTCCTCAAGGTCAAGCCGTGGTCGGGTGCGTGAGATCGATGACCGACTCCGCAACGGGCGCCCAGCGCCGGCTGTACGAGCTGATGGTGCTGATGAAAGCGGCCGACGACCGGCTGTCCAAAGGCATCGGCACCGGCGAGTTCATGTGCGTCTACTGGCCCTCGCGCGGCCAGGAGGCCATCGCCGCCGCGATGGGCGTGGCGCTGCGCCCCGACGATCAGCTGGTGACCACCTACCGCGGCCTGCACGACCTCATCGGCAAGGGTGTCCCGCTCGAGGAGATCTACGGCGAGATGATGGGCCGCACCGTCGGCGCCAGCCGCGGCAAGGGAGGCACCATGCACATCGCCAATCCCGCTAAGGGCGTGATGCTTTCGACCGGGATCGTCGGGGCCGGACCGCCGGTGGCGGTGGGACTGGCGATGGCGGCCAAACGCAAGGGCTCCGATCGCGTCACGGTGGTCAGTTTCGGTGACGGTGCGACCAACACCGGGTCCTTCCACGAGGCGGCGAACATGGCCGCCCTGTGGGACCTGCCGATGGTCTTCGTCTGCCAGAACAACCAGTACGCCGAGATGACGCCCACGGCCGACACCATGAAGCTCGAACGCGTCGCCGACCGGGCGGCCGGCTATGGCATGCCCGGGGTGCGCGTCGACGGAAACGACCCGCTGGCAGTCAAATCCGCACTCGAGGACGCGCTGCGGCGGGCCCGCTCCGGTGACGGCCCCACCTTCCTCGAATGCGTGACGTTCCGCTTCCGCGGCCATTACTTCGGCGACCGGATGCCCTACATTCCCAAGGATCAACTTGCCGCCGCGATGGAAGCCGACCCGGTCCCCCGGTTCCGCAGCCACCTCGCCGACACCGGCATCTGCACTCCGGACGAACTCGACCGCATCGACGACGAGGCGCTGGCCGCGGTGGAAGCGGCGCTGCAAGCCGTGATGGGCGCCGATTCCCCGTCTATCGAAGAGCTGGACCTGGATGTGTACGCGACCCCGATCAGGTTCCCGGTATGAACATGCAAGAGCGGGAGATGACGATGCGCGAGGCGCTCAACCTCGCGCTGGATCAAGCGCTCGCCGCCGACGACCGGGTGTTCCTGCTCGGTGAGGACATCGCCGATCCCGGCGCGTCCGGACCGACCGCGGGCCTGTCGACGAAGTACGGTCACGACCGCGTCCTGGACACACCGATCTCCGAGGCGGCGATCGTCGGCGCGGCCATCGGCGCCGCCATCGACGGCCTGCTGCCGGTGGCCGAGATCATGATCATGGATTTCATCGGCATCGCGGCCGACCAGCTGATCAACAACGCCGCGAAGCTGAGGTTCATGACCGCCGGACGCACAACGGCGCCGATCACCATTCGCACCCAGGTCTACGCCGGGCTGGCCACAGGTGCCACGCATTCGCAAAGCCTCGAGGCCTGGTTCATGCACATCCCGGGCATGAAGGTGATCGTGCCGTCCACACCCCGGGACGGGAAGGGCCTCCTGACCTCGGCGATCTTCGACGAGGATCCCTGCCTCTTCGTCGAAACCATTCGGCTGCAAGGCAAGAAGGGTCCCGTCCCCGTCGATCCCGCGTTCTCGATCCCGCTGGGCCGAGCCGACATCAAGCGGCCGGGCACCGACGTGAGCCTGATCGGCTACGGACGCTGCGTGCACGACGCCCTCACCGCCGCGGCCACGCTGGACGAGCAGGGCGTGAGCGCCGAGGTCGTCGATCTGCGCACGCTGGTACCGCTCGATGTCGAGACCATCGTCGACTCCGCCCGCCGCACCCGCCGTGCCGTCATCATCCATGACGCCGTCCAATTCGCCGGCCCCGGAGCGGAGCTCGCCGCGATCCTGCACGCGGAACTGTTCTCCGAGCTGGCCGCGCCCGTCGAACGGGTGGCCGCCCGATTCGTCCCCAACCCGGCCACGGCGGCGCTCGAGGCGCAGGTGTACCCCTCCCCGGCACGAATCGTCGCCGCGGCGCTGAAGACTTTGGGAAGGACCCTGTCGGGGGCGAGAGTGCATGGCTGACTTCATCATCCGCATTCCGCGGGTCTCGGTGGCCGTGTCGGAGGCCGAGCTCACCGGCCTTCTCGTCGACGCCGGCCAGCATGTGGACGCGGGCACACCCATCTACGTGATCGCCACCGAGAAGGTGGAACAGGAGATCGAAGCGGGGGCATCGGGCACCGTGCAATGGACGGGCCAGGTCGGCACTACCTACGACATCGGCGCCGAAATCGGCGTCATCACTTCTTGAACCAGGAAAGGTGAGCACGTATGGATCTCAACGAGACTCGCGAGAGAATCATCTACCAGAAAGAGGGACCCATCGCCCGGGTCACGCTGAACTGGCCCGAGAAGGCGAACGCCCAGGATCAGAAGCTGGCCGAAGAGGTCGACGCCGCGCTGCTGGACGCCGACCGCGACTACGACATCAAGGTGCTCGTCCTCAAGGCCAACGGCAAGGGCTTCTGCTCCGGACACGCCATCGGTAACAACGCCGTCGACTATCCGGCTTTCGTCGAAGGTGCCAAAGTCATGGGCACGCCGTGGAAGCCGCAGACCGACCTGTTCGTAAAGCCGGTGCTGAACCTGTGGGAATTCTCCAAACCGACGATCGCACAGGTGCACGGCTACTGCGTCGGCGGGGGCACGCACTACGGGCTGACCACTGACATCGTCATCGCCTCCGAAGACGCCTACTTCTCCTACCCGCCGCTGCAGGGTTTCGGCATGCCATCGGGTGAATGTTCAATCGAGCCCTGGGTTTTCATGAACTGGCGACGTGCGGCCTATTACCTGTACCTCGCCGAGGTGATCGACGCCAAGAAGGCCCTGGAGTTCGGTCTGGTCAACGAGGTGGTACCGCGTGACCAGCTCGACGACCGGGTGGAGGCGATCGCCCGCCACATCGCGCAGGCGCCGATGACCACGCTGCTGGCCACCAAGGCCAACTTGAAGCGGGCCTGGGAGCTGATGGGCATGCGGGTGCACTGGCAGAGCTCGAACGACCTCGTCGCCCTGGCCTCGGTCAGCAGGGACGTCCAAGAGCTGATCCAGACGGTGTTCAGGGACAAGGTGTTGCCGTCCGAGCACGCGCGGCGACAGGCCGCGGCGGCTGCGTCGACCGACGGCACAACGGCCACTTAGGGTTCCGCGGGGCTCGCGCCAGTGAATCTTGCCGATCACGCCACGAGGGCCGGGCAGGCGCCGGCCCTGATCGTCGCGGGCGGTGACACGATCTCGCACCACGAGCTGTACGTCCGCAGCCAGCGCGTCGCCGCGGTGCTGCACGGCGCAGGGCTGCGCCCAGGCGACGGCGTGGCCCTGATCTTGCCCAACCGGGCCGAGTTCCTCGAAATCACCTGGGCCTGCCAGCTTTCCGGCCTCTATTACACCGCGGTCAACACCCACTTCACCGCTGACGAGGCCGCCTACGTCATCGACGACTCCGATGCGCGGGCGGTCTTCATCGACGCCACCATGCCCGAGCTTGCCGCCCATGTCCGCGCGGCCAACCCGGCCGTCACCGTTCACCTCGCGGTGGGGGGAGCCTTGCCACGCTGGCGCGCGTACGAGGAGGCGCTGGCGACGGCCGGTGCCGCACCGCCCGCATCGGACGGGTCGGAGATGTTGTATTCGTCAGGCACCACCGGCAGGCCCAAGGCGGTCCGCCGGCCGCTTCCGACCGACGGGAACGGCTCCTGGGCTCAGGCGGTGCTGGAATTGGCGCTGACCCACAAGTACGGGATGGGCCCGTCAAGCGTCTACCTCTCCCCCGCGCCGCTGTACCACGCCGCTGGAGTGAACTACACCATGGCGGTCAATCGCGTCGGCGCCGCGGCGATCCTCATGCGCAAGTTCGACGCCGAGACCGTCCTGCGGTTAATCGAGGCGCACCGCGTGACGCACGCCCAGTTCGTACCCACCATGTTCGTACGAATGCTCAAGCTGCCCAGGTCGATTCGGGAAAAGTATGACGTGTCGAGCCTGCGATGTGTGATCCACGCGGCCGCGCCCTGCCCCGTCGACGTCAAGCACCACATGATGAAGTGGTTCGGGCCGATCATCCACGAATACTACGGCGGCACCGAGGGATTCGCGGGAACGACCATCGGTCCGGAGGAATGGCTGGCCCATCCCGGTTCGGTGGGCAAACCCATGTCGCCGGTGCATGTCATCGGAGACGACGGCGTCGAGTTGCCCGCCGGCCACGCCGGTGAGCTCTTCTTCGAAGGCGGGCCCGACTTCCAATACTTCAAGGACCCCGCCAAGACCGCCTCGGTGTACAACGACCGCGGCTGGCGCACCCTGGGCGACATGGGGTACGTCGACGACGACGGCTATCTCTACCTCACCGACAGGTCCACGTTCATGATCGTTTCCGGCGGGGTGAACATCTACCCCCAGGAAGTCGAGAACCTCCTGATCGTGCATCCCAAGCTTTTTGACGCGGCCGTCTTCGGCGTCCCCAACGACGAGTTCGGCGAGGAGGTCAAGGCCGTCGTACAGCCGATCGACGGTGTCCGGCCGGGGCCCGACCTCGAGGCCGAGCTCATCGAGTACTGCCGGGCGCACCTGGCGGGCTACAAGTGCCCGCGCACCGTCGAGTTCGTTCCGGAATTGCCCCGGGACCCGAACGGAAAGCTGTACAAGAGACGCATTCGCGAGCGTTACTGGCAGGGGCGGGCAACGCGAATCGTGTAATCGAAGAGGGATGGCGAGATGGCTTCCAATACAGACTCAGTGACAAGCTCGGTGGGCACGGACAGGAACTGGACACCGCTACCGGTGCCGTGGGCGGTCCAGACCGCCGACCGCATTCCCAAACAGCGCTACTACGACCAAGAGTTCTACGCGCTGGAAGCGGAGGCCTTCTGGCCGCGCGTCTGGCAGATGGCGTGCCGGCTCGAGGAGATTCCCAAGCCCGGCGACTTCGTCGAATACGAGATCCTCGATCAGTCGATCATCGTGGTGCGTGTCGACGCGGACACGGTGCGGGCCTACCACAACGCGTGCCGCCATCGCGGGGTGAAGCTGGTGGAAGGCAGCGGCTCCCGGCGGACTTTCGTTTGCCCCTTCCACGGCTGGTGCTGGGGCATCGACGGGCGCAGCACGTTCGTGTTGCGACCCGAGGCGTTCGCCGCGGAAAACATGAATCCGCAAGATCTGCAGCTGGTTTCGGTGCGGTGTGAGACCTGGGGCGGATGCGCGTGGATCAACCTCGACGACGGGGCCCCCGCGCTGCGCGACTGCCTGGAGCCCTTCGCGTCGACCTACGACGCCTGGCGGGTGGAATCGCTGCGGGTCGAGTGGTGGCAGTCGTGCCGGTTGCCGGTGAATTGGAAGCTAGCGGCGGCGGCGTTCATGGAGGGCTACCACGTCCCCCAGACCCATCCCCAGCTGCTGCCGTCGGCGCAGAACGGGGGCCTCGCCAAATCGGCGGTGCATCCCGTCGTTGCGAGCAGCCTGTACTTCATGCGTACCCTCGGCACCGGAATGGGCGGCATGACGCACGACAACGACATCCGAATCGCCGAGGGACTGCAGAACATCGAGCTGCCCGCCGATCCCGCGGCGGCGATTAATGCTTGGCGCGGCGCCCTCAACGACGCCGTCGTCAGCTGGCATCGGGCCCGGGGCAGCACCATGCCCGACCTCAACGAGCTGGTCCGCCGCGGGATCACCGACGCGATCGGGTTCTGCTTCCCGCACTACTTCATCCTGCCCACCTACAGCAGCGCGTCGTCGTACCGCATCCGCCCGCTCGGCCCCGAGGACACCCTGTTCGAGATCTGGTCCCTCACCCGGTTTCCCGACGACGTTTCCGCGGGCAGGCCCCAGCCCCCGGAGCCGATGGCGCCCGACGATCCGCGCTGGCCACCGATCCCCGCGCAGGACTTCTCCAACCTGCCGAGACAGCAGAAAGGGTTGCACTCCAAGGGCTTCGAATACATGCGCCTGTCGAACCAGATCGAGGGTCTGATCTCCAACTTCGAACGCGTCGTCGACGGCTTCCTCGCCGGCCTGCCGCACGAGGCGTTGGTGCCCGCGATTCAGAAGACCAACACCACCATCGACGTACCGATCGCCGACCTGGCCTTCAGCGCGGAGGCACGATGACCACCCGGTGGGACCGCTCCGTGGATCTGCTCATCGCGGGCAGCGGCGGGGGCGGCATGGTCGCGGCGCTGGCGGCTCTCGACTCCGGCATCGAGCCGCTGGTGATCGAAAAGCAAGCCCTGGTCGGAGGTTCCACCGGCCTTTCGGGTGGCATGGTGTGGCTGCCGAACAACCCGCTCATGCGCGCCGAAGGCATCCCGGACTCGCACGAGGACGGCCTGGCATATTTCGACGACGTCGTGGGCGACATCGGTCCGGCCTCGTCACCGGCGCGCCGCGAGATGTTCCTCAGCGCTGGATACGAAATGATCAACTTCCTCACCCGCAAGGGCGTTCGGTTTGTGCGGTGCCCCGGCTGGAGCGACTATTACCCGAACCACAAGGGGGGCAACGAAGCCGGCCGTGCGATCGAGTGCGTCCCGTATGACGCCGCCGCACTGGGCAGCTGGCGTGACAAGGTCCAGCCCTCGATGGCCAAGGCCTACGGCGGGTTCGTGCTCAAGACCAACGAGCTGCGTTCGGTGCAGTACTTCAATCGGTCGCCGCGAGCTTTCGCGGTGGCGATGCGAGTGTTTGCGCGCACCAGGGCCGCCCGGCTCCGCCGTCGGGAGATCCTCACCAACGGCGCCTCGCTCATCGGTCAGATGCTCAAGGCGCTGATCGATCTGCGCGCCGAGCCCCCGATCTGGGCCGGCGCGGCGATGGAGGACCTGATCGTCGAGGACGGCAGGGTCGTCGGCGCGCGCGTCTCGCGTAACGGCGAGGCGCTGAACATCGCGGCGCGCAAGGGCGTCCTGCTGGCCGCGGGCGGCTTCAGCCGTAACGCGGACATGCGCCGCCGCTACAGCGGGGAGCAGCCGAACGAGGGACTCTGGTCGATCGCGAACGCCGGCGACACCGGTGAGGTGTTGCAGACCGCGATCCGGCTGGGCGCCAAGACCGACCTGATGGACGAGGCCTGGTGGCTGCCGTCGGTTTTCATCGCCGACGGAGGTGACGCCGCGAAGGCGCTGGGCAGCGGGCGGCAGCGCCCCGGCGCCGTCTACGTCGACGGAACCGGCCGGCGGTTCTGCAACGAGTCCAACTCGTACGTCGAGGTCGGCAAGGCGATGTACGCAAACAAGGCGGTGCCGTGCTGGATGGTCTTCGACGAGGGCTACATCAGCCGGTACGTTTCGGGGGCCAACCCGCTCAAGAAGCGTCGCCTCCCCGAAGAACTCATCACCCGGGGGGCGGTGATGCGGGGTAGGACCATCGGCGATCTGGCGCGCCAGATGGGCGTCCCGGCCGACGCGCTGGAGCAGACGATCAAGCGCTTCAACGGTTTTGCGGCCAAGGGCCTCGACCCGGACTTCGGGCGCGGTCAGTCGGCGTATAACGACTGTCTGGGTGATCCCGGCCATCGCCCGAACGCCGCTCTCGGCCCGCTCGAGCGGTCACCGTTCTACGCCACCAAAGTCGTTCCGGCCGACGTCGGAACCTGCGGCGGGGTGATCACGAACGAGCACGCCCAGGTGCTCGACGAGGACGACCGCGTGATCGACGGACTGTACGCAACGGGCAACATCACCGCGACTGTCATGGGCCGCAATTATCTGGGCGCGGGCGGAAGCATCGCCTACACAATGGTGTTCGGCTATGTCGCCGCCCGGCACGCCGGCGGCCAGGGTGTCGCCGGCGATCCAGGCCGCTAGGTCCCGGCATCCTTCTCGTCGCGGCCGACGAAATCGCGTGGCTTCATGCCCGATTGCTTCAGCTCGGCCCGCCGCGCCTGGACGTCGGAGGCGGCGCCGACCATGTTCGTCAGGATGTGGCTGACTTGCAGGTGCACCCGCATGCCCATCAGTTCCCACGCGCGCTTCACGTTGTTCTTCACCGCCATCAGCGTGGTCAACGGGATTTGGGCGATCTTGCGCGCCATCTCCTCGACGACATCGTCGAGGTCTTCGCGCGGCACCACCTTGTTGAGCAGGCCCCAGTCGAGGGCTTCCTGCGCGGAGAGCGTCGGGGCCAGCAGCAGCCAATCCATGGTGCGATGCCAGTTCATCAGCAACCACGGTTCGATCATGGTGTGCCCGCCGGGCTCGCCGAGGCTTTGGGCAAGCGGCATTTGGAAATACGCGTCCTCCGACGCGACGCAGAAGTCGGTCAGCAGACCGAGATAGATTCCGCCGCCCATGCAGTAGCCGTGAATCGCGGAGATGGTCGGCTTCGGAAACTCCCACAGGTACAGCGTCGGCCACAGGAACAGGTCGGCCGTGCCCTTGTACAGATCCTCGAACGTCTCGCCGAAGTCGGGATACGGGTTTTCGTCGGGGCCCCAGCGGGCCACATGTCCGCCGCAGAACCCTTTCCCGTTGGCCTTGAGGATGACGACCTTGATCTCCTTGTCACGGTCGGCCTCGTGCAGGCATTCGTCGACCTCGGTGACCAGGACCGCGTCCTTGGTGTTGGCCTTGTCGACCCGGTTCAGGATGATCCGCGCAATCGGCGGCTCGCGCTCATAGATGATCGCTTCGAGGACGCGCCGCTCCATTTGCGTGACATTACCCGGCCGGCAGCCGAAATGGCACCGCCAAATGCCATTTCGGCAAGCCTCGATTTGTACGGCGAAAACTCTTGCTACTCAGCGAGCTTCGCGCCGTGCGCGCGCCAGCAGCCAGGCGTAACCCTCGGCTTCACCGGCGGCCAACAGGTCGAGATCAGCGAACGCCGCGGGAAGCTCACCGGCGACCGCCCGAAACGGCCCCGCGGCGGCCCCCACTTCGCTCAGCACAGCGATCGCCAGCACGCCGCCGGGCGCCAGGCGTTCGATGATCGCCCGGTCGAGGCGCCGGTCCCGGAATCTATGGCACAGGATGACGTCGACGGACGGCCCGGCCGGCAGACCGTCATCGAGGTCGGCGACTTCGAAGCGGCACCGATCGCTCACGCCGGCGCGCTGGGCCAGCTCGCGCGCCTGGCCGACCGCCACCGGGGAGACGTCCACACCCACCACCTCGAGCCCGCGCATCGCGAGCCACACCGCGCCGACTCCGGGTCCGCAAGCGAGATCGAGAGCCCTTCCCGCAGTGGGCAATACATCTACATGGGGTGCCAAAAAGTCGGGTGGTCCCACCGCCTCCACCGACGGCGGTGTTCTGGTCGCGTACCGCTCGTCCCAGCGATGCCGGTCCGCCTCGGCCATAACCGCCACTCTAGTGGCACCTGCTGTTCTGGACAGCTGTCTGTAAATCTCTGCCGACGAATACCGGACCGGCCTTTGGGGGGTGACGCAAAACGACAGCGCCGGGCGCGGATCGGCCCCCGGGCAAGACCCGGAAGGAAGTTGTTCGCGTTCTCGCCGCCTTCCTACACTGGACGGGTGTCTAAAGATGCGGCTCGCCGGTCCGATCGCCGGCCCGGACAGACGATCCGCAAGGTCCTGGATGCCGGGCTGGAGGAGCTGCGCGCGTCGTCGTACGCCAACCTGACGATGCGTTCGGTGGCGAGTCGCGCCGGAGTGTCGCCGGCCAGCGCCTACACCTACTTTCCGTCGAAAAGCGCACTGGTCGCGGCGGTGTACCTGCGCTTTCTCCGCGAGCTGCCGCTGCATACCGATGTCAACGACACCACCAAGACGCGGGTCAGCGCGACGCTGCGAGACATGGCCGTCGTGGTAGCCGACGAGCCCGAACTGACCGCCGCGTGCGGCGCGGCCCTGATGGCCGACGATCCGGCGGTGAAGCCGATTCGGGAGCAGATCGGCCAGGAGGTGGCCACCCGGATCGGCGCCGCACTGGGGCCGGGCTGGCCGCGCGCCGTGAAATCGACGCTGCAGATGACCTTCTCCGGCGCTCTGATGACCGCCCGGTTCGTCAGCTTCGACGAGATTGCGGGACAACTCGACGAGGCCGTCAACCTGATTCTGGGTGCATCCGTGGCGTAAACCGCTGCGCGGCAACGATTAAGCGACCGGCGTTAAGCACCGTCTCGTAGTGCAAAGTTCGGCCTTCCTGCCGCGCGGCACCCTAAGGTTCGCAGTGAGCATTCATAATGGCGGAAGTGTCCGGCCGCGTTAACCAGCAACGATCGCCTGCTTCCAGCCGCTATGATCCGGCTGTGGGGATCATCGACTACGGGTTCGCCGCCCGTTAAATGCGCAGTCACGGTTGGGCAGGGAACACGCCCGCCTCCGACGAGGAGGCGATCGAGCGCATCCTGGATGCCGCCGACAAGATCATCGACGAACGCGGCTCGGCGCTGCGGATCGCCGACGTGGCGCGGGTGCTCGGGGTCACCCGGCAGACCGTGTATCGGTACTTCCCCGGGACGCAGGCGCTGTTGGTGGCGTCGGCGATGCGATCGGCCGACGGGTTCCTGGATCGGATGGCGGCCCACCTCGAGGGGGTCACCGATCCCGTCGTGGCGATGACCGAAGGAATGGCGTACGCCATCGAAGAGCTGGCCTCGGACAACCAGGTCGAATTCGTGCTCAACCAACGTCATCGCGGCGGCCAGAAGGTCTCCATCATCTCGGACACCGCCCTGGCGTTCGGCCGGTCGATGCTGCATCGCTATGACATCGATTGGGAGAGTTACGGTTTCGACAAAGACGGCCTCGACGAATTGAACGAATTCAGCCTGCGGGTGCTGCATTCGTTTCTCGCCGACCCGGGGCGCCCGCCGCGCAGCGGTGCCGATCTGCGGCGCTATCTCACGCGTTGGCTCGGACCGGCGATCGCCTACCCGCAGATGGAGCGCGCGATGGACGCGCTGCAAAGCCCCGAGCCGCCGCGAACGCGACGGCGCCCTTTCAGGGCATCCTGACCCCGTCATCGTGCGACGTTGACGACGACCAGAAGGAGCGGGCATGACGGGTCTCGGACAGATCGCTCTGAATAGTGCGCCCGTGTTCGGCGGCGCGATGCTGGCCGTCGCCGCGGGGCAATTCCGGGGCCCGGATTATCGGGGGCTGATCAAGCAGGACATGGACTTGCTGGACCGGCTGCCGCCGGAGGCCGCCAAGAGGCGCGCCGAGCTGCAACGCACCATCGACGCCCGCATCGACGACCTGATCGACACCGCGGACCGGAGCCGGGCGCTGCGCAAAGCGGCGCTGTCTTACCAGGGGAACTGGCGGGACGTGGTGCTGCTGGTCTGCGTGGTGCTGTTCACCATCATCTGGTGGGAGGTCGACCACAGCCGGGGCAACTGGCTGCCCATGTTCGTGCTGCTCATCATCCTGACCGTCGTGACCGCCGCCTACGCGTTTCGCGGTGTACTCCGGGCCGCCCGTTCGTTCGTGCACAGGCGACCCCGTGCGCCTGGTGCCGACGCGACGCGGTAGCACGCCGGCGGCCGCAACCGCATAACGCGCGCACTTTGTCACCCTGTGACAAAATCACGCTGTGAAGGCGCATCGTCTCGGCAGTTTGATTTGTGCTGTGCTGGCACCCTTTTGGGCGCTCCCGGTCGCTCCCGTCGCGGCCGCCGGGCCGTGCCCCGATGTCGAGGTGGTGTTCGCCCGGGGTACCAACGAGCCGCCCGGCGTCGGCCGGATCGGGCAGAGCTTCGTGGACAGTATGCGGCCGCGTGTCGGCGGCAGGTCCCTCGGCGTGTATCCCGTCGACTACCCGGCGACCACGGACTTCCCCAGGGCCGTGGATGGCATCAGCGACGCGGGCGCGCACGTCGAACACATGGCCGCCTCCTGCCCGCGAACGAGGATGGTGTTGGGCGGATACTCCCAGGGCGCGGCCGTGATTGGCTTCGTCACCGAAAGCGCGGTGCCGGACGGGGTGCACCTGGTCCAGGCGCTGCAGCCGATGCCGGCCGAGGTCTCCAACCACGTGGCGGCGATCGCGCTCTTCGGAAAGCCGTCGAGCCAGTTCATGAACATCATCAACGAACCGCCCGTGACGATCGGCCCCCCGTACGCGGCCAAGACCATCGAATTGTGCGTGCCCGGCGACCCGATCTGCTCGGACGCGGGAAACCCCGTCGCGCACCGCCAGTACGTCGAAGCGGGCATGGTCGACCAGGCGGCCGATTTCGCCGCCGGCCGCGTATAGACCGGCGCTCAGCGCGATCCGGCCCCGGCCTCGAGGACCTCGAGGGCCGCATCGATGTTGGGGATGATCGTCGGACCGTAGCTGGTCACCAGCTGCCCGAGGGCGCGAGCGATGTGCGGTCCGACGGCGCCGGCGGCGAGGACCTCTTCGGCCAGGACGATGCCGTTCACCAGGTGGGCGGCGCTCAGGCGGCCGTCGGGGGTGACTTCATAACGCCAGTGGCCGATCTGCACCCGCTCCGGCTGCGACCGGAAGAAGCCGCGGCGCGCGGGAGCGAAAATCACCCCCGGAACGCCGGAGAAGACCCTCAGCACCAGCCCGACTCCCCCGGGACCGGACAAGGCCGTTCCGATGGACTCGCCGACCCGCTCGTAATCGAGGCTCGTCATCAATCGCTCATGGGCAGGACGAACGACGGCGTCAGCGTCTGCGCCTCACCGCCGCGACGCACCGCGGTTCCCGCGACATAGAACTCCACGGTGTGATGCCCCCACGCGTAGTTGGAAATGGCGAAGTGCACCCCGACGACGCCGGTTCCGCCATCGCGCTCGGCCTCACTCTGCATGCGCGACATCGCCAGCTCGCGCGCCTGGTAGCTCCCCTGCGTCCACTGGGGCATCTCGGCGTTGCGTCCAACCTGGCCGAGCGTGCGCAGGAACCCTTGCACGGCGATGTGGAACACGCAGTTGCCCATCACGAACGCCACCGGGACGAATCCCGATCGCAGGAGGGTGGTCAGATCCTGCCCGGACAGGTGACTGGTGAACGCCTGCCCGTTGGAACGGCGATACGCCCCGGGCTTCTCCGTGTATCGCACCGCGGTGCCGACCGCGATGAACTCCAGATGCTCGCCCTCGCCCTGATGACGCCATTCGAGGCGGACGCCGACCACGCCGTCCGCGCCCAGCGAATCGGCCTCCGCCTGCATCCGCGACATCGCGTTCCAGCGCGCCCGGTAGGTCGCGTCGGTGAGCACGGGCAGTTCGGATTGTTGCCGGATTCCGGTGAACTGATACCCGACGTGGTAGACCGAGACACCCATCACGAGTTCGATCGGCTCGAACCCGGCCCCATGCAACAAGGCGAATTCGTTGATCGACAGATCGGAGGTGAACACTTTGCCTGCGTGCGACAGTCGTTCGCTGGCAACTGGGTCGAGCGGGTTCGGTTGCATTGTCAAAACACCCTCCTGCGGTTCGCAGGACAGCCTAGGCCGCCGGGCCGCCTCGCACACCCACAACGTGCGTCTTTCCGGTGCACCGGTGGCGAAATCAGGGTGCCCGGGGGCGGCGGGCCCGGCCCGCGCCGGCACGGCCACGGCGTAGACGCGATCGATTTGCTGTCGCCCGGCGGTTTCGGCGCGCTCAGTGCGCGGCTTGCGCGGCGCCGATCATCGTGTGCAGCTCCTCGACCGACCAGGGTTCGGCGTCGTGGTGGTCGCGGTAGCCCAGCATCCGCGGTGTCGGCCGGTCGAAGCTACCGACGAATCCGCCTGCCGCGACGAACATCTGACCCGTCACGCTCCGCGCCAGGTCGCTCACGAGATACGCGTAGAGCGGAGCCACGAATGCGGGCGGGGCGCTGTCGAGCGAGGCCCGCATGGTCATTTCGTCCAGTAGGCCGCGCCGGTGCAGGTCTTCGATGTGCTTCTCGTACTCGGCACCCGTGGACAGACGTGTCCGGGCGCCGGGGCACACCACGTTGGCTCGCACGCCGTGGCCCTTCAGTTCGGCGGCGATGGCCATGGTCAGGGCGTTCACTGCGCCCTTGCCCGCGGGATAGCCGGTGCCGCCGTAGTCGCCCAGAAATGCGACCGAACTGGTGTTGACGATGGCGCCGTGCCCCTGCGCGGCCATGACGCGAGCCCCCGCCCGGCACGTGTGGAACGCGGTGCCGAGGTGGGCGCTGATCAGGCGGTCGAAGTCGCCCGGCGCGATGTTCAGAATCGAGGAGCCGGGCGGCTCGGCGATCCCCGCGCAGTTGACCAGTGCGTCCAGCCGTCCGTACCTGCGCACGCAGTCGTCGACCAGGAGGCCGGCGATGCGCTCGTCATCCGCGGGTCCGACCACCGCGCTGGCACGGCCGCCGGACGCCGCGACCACGGCGACGGTCTCCTCGACCGCGTCCGCGTCGCGCCCGTTGACGACCACGCCGGCTCCCAGGCCGCAGAGCAGCTCGACGACTGCCCGTCCAATCCCACGGCTGCCGCCGGCCACCGCCACGCCACGCCCGTCCAGCAGGCGCCCGTCAATATTCATCGCCGCCGTAATGCATTGTGCGCGAACGGCTCTCGGCTAGGGATGAGAGCAAGTCGCGGGAGATCGGTCTCGAACATTAGGCGAACAGTACCCAGCTGGGACAGAAATGAGAATTGCGGTCGACACCTTCCGACACGCGCGTAGGTGAGCAGCGCCGGTGACTCCGGATAACCGGCATGCCGCTCCGCTTTGCCGGCTGCCGGCGGTTCGAAGCCGAAAGAGCCGGATAATCCAGTTCCGGTCAGATGATGGCACCGGCCTGGCAAGCGTCTGACGCTTTGCTGCGATGCCCTTCGTAAACGGTTGGGAGAAGAGCCGGGGCCGAGTTGCGGTAAGCGATCGCGGGCACACGCGATGGGGCGTATAGTCACAGATGAAGTCCGTTCTGGACGTGTCGCCGTTTAGCTCAAAGCGGCCAGTCAGCCGCACGGCTACTGAGCTTGACATGGCTCCGGCGATCAACACTCGAGTCATCTCCCTTAGGTAACCAGCGCGTTCGATAAACGACCAGTCCTGCGGATACAGGTGCAGTGAGGCGACGTGCGCATAGCTGCCAGTCTCGCTGCACACGACTCAGAGGAGTGAGTCAGTAATGCAGAAATATTTGTACACCAAAGCTTTCAGGATCAGCCGCGCCGAGAATGGGCGCGTGCGCCTATGACCAATGTGATCGCTCCCGCCCGTCCTGCTTCCGCCCCTTCGGCCCCGCGCCGTGACAAAAAAGCCGACGATTCGTACGACGACGTGGTCGAAATGTTCGTGCTGCTGCGCCAGCTGCCGGCCGAGTCGCACGACTACCGTCGCCAGCGCGAACGGATCGTGACCCGATGCCTGCCCCTGGCCGACCATGTGGCCAGCCACTTCGCGCGCCGCGGCGAGGGTCTCGATGACCTCATCCAGGTGGCACGACTGGGGCTGATGAACGCCATCAACAGGTTTGATCCCGACAAAGGGCCCAGCTTCATCGGCTTCGCGGTCCCGACCATGATGGGCGAGGTTCGCCGGTACTTCCGCGACTACAGCTGGGGCATGCGGGTACCGCGGAGGCTGCGCGAATTGCACGTGCAGATCAGCAGGACGACTGGCGATCTGGCCCAGAAGCTGGGGCGCGCGCCCACCGCGGGCGAGCTGTCGCAAGCGCTGGAAGTCCCCCGCGAGGAAATAGTGGAATGCCTGGTGGCGGGCGACGCCTACCGCCTGGATTCCCTGGACGCGCCGGTGGGCGCGGACAGCTCGGGCACGCCCCGACTGGTCGCGGACGCGGTCGGCGGCATCGACCCGCAGATCGAGCACATCACCAACCGGGAAGCGCTGCGCGTCCTGGTTGCCGCACTCCCCGAGCGCGAACGCGAGGTCTTGCGCATGCGATTCTTCGAATCGATGACGCAGAGCCAGATTGCCGAGTGCATCGGGGTCTCGCAGATGCAGGTGTCCCGCATTCTGGCCAGCACCCTGCGCTGCCTGCGCGACCAACTGGATTAACCCCTGCACTCTCCCCAGGGGCCTTCGGGGCCACGGTGGCGCCGCGCCGCAATGTACTGTGCGATTCGGGAACGAACTCGACGGTGGCGCCGGAGGCAGCCTGGAAGGGAGCTCGAGCTATGAGGACTTCACGGACGGTGGCCGCGGGCGTCGCGGTGACGACGGCGCTGGCGGTGGCGGTAGCGGGGTGCGGCAAGAATTCGACGACGTCAACGCCGTCGAAGTCGGGGTCGTCCAGCTCGGCCACCAGCGCGCACAGCTCGGCACCGACTTCGTCGGCCGCCGCGCAGCCGAGTGAGTACACCGGACTGTTGATCCAGGCGAGCGACATCAACGCGCCGATACCGTTCACCGCCACCCCACCGACCCCGAACCCGAATGGCCAGCCGGGCGTGGCGACGACGTTCAAGGACGAGGACGGCAGCCACGTCATCAAGGACACCATCCAGGTGTTCGCGGACCCCGGCGCCGCCACCGACGCGCTGAACACGGCCAAGGGCGCTCAGGGTGACGTGATCAAGAACCCGACGACGCAAGCCGCCAACGTCGGAACCGGCGGAACGACGTTATTGGGCAACAATCCGGACAAGAGCAAGGGCGTGACGATACTGCTGTTCACCGAGGGCAGGGCCTTCGTCACGCTGCAGTTCGACGGCCCGCCCGACACTCTGGCCCCCGCGGATTTCGTCAACGACGTGGGCCAGAAACAAGATGCGGCCATCAAGAAGGGGCTCGGCGGCTGATCGCGAACTGACCGCCCACCACCAAGGAGCCCGATGACCATCATCAACGGCCTGCCAGCCCATGCCCTGTTGCTGCACTTCGTGGTCGTGCTTGTACCGCTGACCGCCCTGCTCGAGATCGTGTGCGTGGCCTGGCCGACGGCGCGGCGGGGCCCACTGTTGTGGCTCGCAGTGCTATCGGCTGCGGCCACCATGGTGTTGACGCCGATCACGGTAAACGCCGGGGAATGGCTTTACGACCTGAGGGCCAAACCCACCGCCATCCTGCAGAAGCACGCCGCTCTGGGCGCGACGATGACCTACTTCTCCGCCGCACTGCTGGCGGCCGCGGTGGTGCTGGTGGTGATGCGGGTGATCGAACGCCGCTCGGACAAGCGCCACGTGGTCGTCCGGGCGACCATCGCGATCCTGGTGCTCGCCGTCGCCATCGCATCGACGGTCCAGATCTACCGCGTGGGTGATGCTGGGGCCCAATCGGTTTGGGGTGGCGAAATCGCCCACCTGGAACAGGCCCACCACCCGGGTTAGCGGTCGTCGCGGCGCCTATGCAGTGGGGGTAAGTAGGAACAGGCGGAACTGGCGCCCGCCCGCCCGATCTTGCGCTAGTTGATAGTTCGGCCAGTGCGCCAGCACCTCTGACCACGCTTTGTCGCGCTCCTCGCCGGTGAGCAACCGCACCGTCGCGACGAAGCGCTGTCCGCGCCTGCGGACGGTAACTCGCTGCGTGGCTTTCAGATTCGCCGACCACGACGGGTGGCGGTCCCGGCCCCAGTTGGAACCGACCAGCAACAGCCCATTCTCGACGGGCACGTACTGCACCGTCGCCGTGCGGGCGAGGCCCGTTTTGCGACCCGACGTCGTGATCCGCACGTTCGGCAGACCGGCGAGGTCCAGCACGCCGAGCCGTCCACCCGTCGCGAACCGCAGCAGCGCCTCAACAGCTTCCGCGACCGGCCGGCCATTGAGGACGAACCGGCGGTAGGCCGTCGGATTGCCGGCCAGCCGCTGGAGCGGATTCATACGGTGACTGTATTCGCGTGCGGGCCGGCCCGGGCGTCGCAGCGATGAAATCACCTTGACGGAACGGGGATTCGAATGCGGATGCGTAGCACGTCGCGGCGGCCGCCACACCGTTAAATAAACTGCTTGATTTAATCGGGCACGCGGTGTTCACTGAGGCGATGACCGCCGAGCGGATGGCCCGGTCCGATCGATCGACAGGCACTCGGGACGCGATCCTGTCGGCCGCGGAGGTGCTGTTCGCCGAACGCGGCATGTATGCCGTATCGAACCGGCAGATCAGCGAGGCGGCCGGGCAGGGCAACAACGCCGCGGCTTGCTACCACTTCGGCACCAGGACCGACCTGCTCCGGGCGATCGAGAGCAGGCATCGGGAGCCCATCGAGGAGCTCCGCGCGCAAATGTTGGCCGCCATCGACGATTCGACCGACCTGCGCGACTGGGTGGGCGCGTTGGTGCGGCCACTCACCGATCACCTGCACGCGCTCGGGGCGCCCAGCTGGTACGCGCGGTTTGCCGCCCAGGCCATGGCCGACCCCACCTACCGCCACGTCGTCACCAAAGACGCGCTCGCGTCGCCGCTGCTGGTGCAGACCATCGACGGCATCAACCGCTGCCTCCCCGACCTGCCCAGGCGGGTGCGTTCCGAACGCATGGTCATGGTGCGAAACCTGCTCATGCACACCTGCGCCGAGCACGAAGGCGCCTTGGCCGAGCACGGACCACGTTCGCGTTCGGCCTGGCCGGTCGCCGGCGAAGGCCTGATCGACGCCATCGTCGGCCTGTGGCGCGCACCGGTGCACGTGGGTGCGGCAGGCGGCTAGTCGACCGAAAACCAAAGCAGGCCAGCAGCAAGGAGAACGATGACCGACGTCTCGACCGCCACCGATATTCCGGAGTTCCCGATGTCGCGCGCGCCGGGTTGCCCGTTCGCCCCGCCGCCAAAGGTGTTGGAGCTCAACGCCGACAAGCAGCTGAGCCGGGTGCGGATCTGGGACGACAGCACACCCTGGTTGATCCACGGCTATGAGGCGATCCGGGCGTTGTTCACCGACGCGCGCGCCAGCGTCGACGACCGACTGCCCGGCTATCCGCATTGGAACGCGGGCATGCTCGCGACGGTGCACAAGCGCCCGCGGTCGGTGTTCACGTCCGACGCCGAAGAACACACTCGGTTCCGGCGGATGTTGTCAAAGCCCTTCACGTTCAAGCGAGTTGAGGCGCTACGGCCGGCGGTGCAGAAGATCACCGACGATCACATCGACGCGCTGCTGGCCGGCCCCAAGCCGGGCGACATCGTCAGCACGTTGGCGCTGCCCGTCCCATCGCTGGTCATCAGCCAATTGTTGGGCGTGCCCTACGAGGACGCCGACTTCTTCCAGGCCCAAGCCCAACGGGGCATGGGCCGCTACGCCACGGAGGAGGATACGGCCCAGGGCGCCGCATCGTTGGCGAAGTACCTGGCCAATCTGGTGCGGGCCAAAATGCAAAGCCCCTCGGAGGATTTGGTGTCCGACCTCGCCGAGCGGGTCAACGCCGAAGAGCTCAGCGTCCGCGAGGCCGCGCAGCTGGCCACCGGCGTGCTCATCGCCGGTCACGAGACCACCGCCAACATGATCAGCCTGAGCGTCGCGGCCCTACTCGACCATCCCGACCAGCTGGCGTTGATGCGCGACAGCGACGATCCGAAGGCGATTGCCGTCGCGGTCGAGGAATTGATGCGCTACCTGAGCATCATTCAGACAGGCCAGCGCCGCATCGCGGTCGAGGATATCGACGTCGGCGGCGAGACGATCCGCGCAGGCGAGGGCATCATCCTCGACGTGGCGCCGGCGAACTGGGACACCCGGCAATTTCCCGAGCCCGACCGGCTAGACCTGCGCCGGGAGGACGGCCCGCACGTCGGCTTCGGCTACGGTCGCCACCAGTGCGTCGGGCAGCAGCTGGCCCGGATGGAACTGCAGATCGTCTTGCCCACCCTGCTGCGCCGCGTCCCGACACTGCGGCTCGCGGTGCCCCTGGAAGAGCTGCCGTTCAAACACGACGCGCTGGCCTATGGCCTCTACGAGCTTCCGGTGACATGGTGAGTGGACGATGATGTCATCGCAAACCCACACCCTTTACCCCGCGGGTGTGATCGGTGCGCCCAAGCACCGCCGCGGTCACGCCGCCGGTGCCAGCACGGGCCTGCCCCCCGGCACCGAGGTGTTCTCCGCCGACAACCACATTTCGGTGGCCGAGGACATCTTCTACGAGCACTTCCCCGACGACCTGAAGGATTACGCGCCGCGGATCTGGTACGAGGACGGCGCGTACCTGCTCGGGCGGCCGGGGCAGTCGATGGTGGTCGGCGATTTCAGCGCGGTGCTCATGCAATACGACGACCTGGCCGGTGCTGTCAGCAGCAACATCGATGCCCGTGTGCGTGAGCTGGCCGAAGACGGTGTCGACAAGGAACTGGTGTTTCCCAACGCGGTGCTGGCGTTGTTCCACTATCCCGACAAGGCCCTGCGGGAGCGCATCTTCCGCATCTACAACGAACACATCGCCGCATTCCAGGAGCGCTCCGGTGGCCACTGCTACGGTGTCGGTCTGATCAACTGGTGGGATCCCCGCGGAGCCCGGCGCACGCTGACCGAGCTGAAGTCCCTGGGGCTCAAGACGTTTCTGATGCCGATCAGCCCCGGCAACGACGACAACGGCCGCGCCATCGACTTCTCGGGCGCCGCGATGAGTCCGGTGTGGGACGAAATCGAGGACGCCGGGCTGCCGGTCACTCACCACATCGGCGAGAGCCAGCCGAAGGTCCCGAGCGAGGTCAACAGCGTCGCGGTGGCCATGATGGTCAACATCGACTCGTTCCGGGAGATGTTCTCCAAGTACGTCTTCGGCGGCATCCTCGACCGCCATCCCGGGCTGCGGGTCGGCTGGTTCGAGGGCGGTATCGCCTGGGTCCCGCCGGCTTTGCAAGACGCCGAGCACGTACTGGCCTCGTACCGGCACATGCTCGCACATCAGCCCGAACACGGCGTCCGGTATTACTGGGACACCCACATGTGCGCCTCGTTCATGGTGGACGGCCTTGGGCTCGCCCAGATCGACGAGATCGGGATCGACAAGGTGATGTGGTCGTCCGACTACCCGCACAACGAAAGCACCTACGGCTATTCGGAGCGGTCACTGGCCGCCGTGGTCGACGCCGTCGGTCCCGACGACGCCGTCCGCGTCGTCAGCGGGAACGTCAGAAACTTCTTGGGTATCTGAGATGACCGAATCACTAACCTCCCCCGGCTCGCTCGTCGACATCCCCGATGAACCGGACCGGGCGCGCATGCGTTCCGAAACGGGGGCGCGGCTGCGGTCCGCGATGGCCGACCATGGTGTCGACGCGCTGATCCTGCTGATGAACGGCTACGTCGGGTACGCGACGGGGGCCAGCTGGCCGCTGGTGGACGCGGGTCTGTCGCACGTGGAGCGCCCGGTCGCGGTCGTGCTCGCCGACGATGAACATCCGCACCTGTTCATGCCATTCCGCGGCGGGGCGTCCGCGCAGCCACCGGTGCCAGACGACCATCTGCACGGCCCTGTCTACCTCGAATTCGACCATGGCGTACAGCAATTCGCACGCGAGCTGGCAGGGCTCATCCCGCCGGGCGCGAGCATCGCCGTCGACGAGCTGACCGGGGCGATGCGGAGGGCAGGCCCCAAGCTGTTTCCGGCGGGCGCGCCGACGGATGCGGCGATCGTGGTTGGTGCCGCGCAGTTGGTGAAGACGCGGGATGAGCTGGCCTGCCTTCGCCGGGCGGCCCGCATCACCGAAGAAGCGATCGTGGACGTGCAGCGGGCCCTGACGCCGGGAGTGCGGCAGATCGACCTCTCCGCCACGCTGGTGCGCCGCGCCTTCGAGCTGGGCGCCACCACCAACATGCTGGAGGCCATCTGGCAGGTCATGCCCAGTTCGCGCGAAGCCGGAGTCTGGACGACCCATGGCGATCTTGCGTTGCCGCTGTTGCCCACCGATCGTGAACTCGCCGCCGGTGATGTGCTCTGGACCGATATCAGCATGACCTACCTCGGGTACTGCTCCGATTTCGGCCGGACCTGGGTTGTCGGCGAACGGCCCACCCCGCGGCAGCAGGATCAGTTCCGGCAATGGCGGGCCATCCTGGATGCGGTGCTCGCCGTGACCAAAGCCGGTGTCACTTCCGGTGATCTGGCCCGTGCGGCGATCGCCGCCAACGGTGGCCGCAAACCGTGGCTGCCGCATTTCTATCTGGGCCATGGCATCGGCACCTACCCCGCCGAAGCGCCCATGATCGGAACGGATCTCGGCGAAGCGTTCGACGACAACTTCGTCTTCTCACCCGGGATGGTTCTGGTTCTGGAACCCGTGGTGTGGGAGGACGGGACGGGCGGCTATCGCAGTGAGGAGATCGTGGTGATCACCGAAGGCGGCTACCTGCCGATCACCGACTACCCCTATGCCCCTTATGGCGACTGAGGTTTTGCCCGACCCCCACGCATTGCGGACGGGCCGTCGGGAACGGGCGCTGGCGCAAATGGACGCACACGGGCTCGACATCCTGGTGCTCGGGCGGCAGGCCAACATTCGTTACGTCACCGGCGCACCGCAGCTCTGGATAGCTGGGACGCGGCCGTTCGGCCCCATGTGCGTGGTGGTGCGCGCCTCCGGGGACATCTACCTCAATAGCACCGATGACGAGGGGGTTCCGGAGGAGATCGGACACGATCACCTCTACGGACTGGCCTGGAACCCGATGACGCTCATCGACGTGCTGAAGAAGATCGACGGTGCCGAGAGGGCCGGGCGGGTCGGAACCGATGCGATCACACCCACTTTCGCCGCACTCCTGCCTGAGGCGTTCCCCAATGCCGAGCTCGTCGACGCGGAGGTGGCGATGCGCGCGGCGCGGCGCGTCAAAACTCCCGACGAAATCGCGGCGATGGACTCCGCGCTGCGCGTCGCCGAACGCGGACTCGCCGCTGCCCTGGCCGAATTCGCGCCGGGAGTATCGGAGCGGACGCTGGCCGGGGCGATGATGGAGGCCATGGCCGCGGGCGGGGTGAGCACGCCGGCCACTCAGGACGCCGCCTGGGTGACGTCGAAGGAACACCCATGGCGCCGTGCCGATTCCGGCGTGGCTCGGCCGGGCGACCTGGTCGCGTTCGCCGCCGGGGCCCTGGCGAATGGCTATGTCGCCGAGGTGGGGCGCACCTGGCCGGTCGGCGAAGTCGACGTTGCCGCCCACGAGCTGTTCGGACGGTCGGACGCGTTGTACGAGAGCATGCTTGCCGCCTGCCGCCCCGGTGCGCCCACCTCCGACCTGCTCGCCGCCTATCAGGCGGCCGGCGAGCCGATACCGCCGATGCCGATCGCGCACGGGTTGGGTTTGGGCTTCGATCCGCCGGTGGTGTGCGAGCCATTGCTCGCCGCGGGGGAACACGACGAACTGGAGGCCGGCATGGTGTTGGCGATCACCGGCTACGTGTGGCAGGAGGGAACCGGCGCGGTATTCCGGCGGGACACCGTTCACATCACCGAGGACGGCGTCGACGTGATGACTACCAGCCCGGCGTGGTCCGGCTGACTGAAATCACTTGCGTCACTTTAGCTTCAGCGGTCTCAGCGACGCGTTATTTGTCAGTGGGTCCCGATAGTTTCGGGGTGTGAGTATTGATCGCGAGGCCGTGTTGGCAGCATTCGACACCATCGACGCTGCCATGGGGGATCTGGTCGGCTACGACGGCGACGACCTAGCCACCCGCGAGCAGTTGGCGATGCTGGAGCGCTGCGAAAAGGTGCGTCGCCAGCTGCCGGCTATCGAGCATCCGCTGATCAACAACTTGGCCCGCCAGGCCACGGCAGAGGAGCTGGGCGGCAAGCTCTCCCATGCGATCGCCGAATCGACTTTGATCAGCCGCGCCGAAGCATCGAGGCGCATCAAGGAGGCAGGTGATCTCGGGCCGCGGCGTGGGCTGACCGGCGAACCACTGGCCCCGATGCTTGCCGCGACCGCTGACGCCCAACGGGAGGGAAAGCTAGGCACCGGGCAAGTGGCGGTGATCCGCAGGCTTTTCCGTCAGCTGCCCGGCTGGGTGGACTTCGTCACCCGTCAGGCCGTCGAAGCCGACCTGGTCACTCACGGAATGAACTACCGCCCCGAACAAGTGGCCGAACTCGCCGATCACGTCGCCGATTGCCTGAACCCCGACGGCACCTACACCGACGACGACCGCGCGCGGCGGCGTGGACTGACCCTGGGCGAGCAGCAAGCCGACGGCATGTCGGAGTTGCGCGGCGTAATCAGCCCCGAACTGCGGGCCACCATTGAGGCCGTGCTCGCGAAGCTGGCCGCACCCGGCATGTGCAACCCGCTCGACGACGTGCCATGCGTGGACGACGCACCAAGCCAGGAGACGATCGACCGCGACGGCCGTTCCGCGGCGCAACGCAACCACGACGCACTGCTCGCGGCGAACCGCGCCTTGCCTCGGGAAAACTGGGCCGACACAACGGCTTACCGGCGTCCATCGTCGTCACCACGACGCTGCAAGAGCTGGAAGCCGCAGCCGGGCGTGGTCTGACCGGCGGCGGCACCATCCTGCCGATGAGCGATGTGATCCGCTTGAGCCGCCACGCGCGTCATTATCTGGCGATCTTCGACAAAGGCAAAGCCCTGGCCCTGTACCACACCAAACGACTCGCCTCCCCCGGCCAGCGAATCGTGCTGTACCCCAAGGATCGCTGTTGCTCGGCACCGGGCTGCACCGTGCCGGGTTACTACTCGGAGGTCCATCACGTCACCGACTGGGCCAAGTGCCGGAGCACCGACGTCGACGGTCTCACGTTCGCCTGCGGACCCCACCACCGCCTGCTCAAGCCCGGCGGCTGGAACACCCGCAAGAACGCCAAGGGCGACACGGAATGGCTACCGCCACCGCACTTGGACCGCGGCCAGCCCCGCACCAACACTTTTCATCATCCGGAGAAGCTGCTCCGAAACGAGGACGACGAGGGGCCGTAGCTCAGGTGCTCCACTCCGCGAGCGCGGCGTCAAGCAGCTCCCCTATGCGATGCCGATCCCAGAGGAACAGCAGGTTCGACAGCATCTGTAACGGCGCGCGTACGCCCTCGTCGTCCCTGATCAGTGGATGGCGTCGATTGTCCGGTATGGCTTCGAATCGCTTGCGAATCAACGCCGGCACGCCCAGCAGCCAGGCGACGCCCATCGCCGCCGCGTACAGCAATGTGTGTCTGCGCAACCGAACCGGATCGAGTTCTGTTCCGCCGCAACGACGGAACTCGGTCACGAACAGGTGCAACAGCTCTTCGAGATGAGAGTCCCAGAGGTCGGTTTCCGCACCGGACATGGCTCCCCAGATCGCCATGCCGAGGTTCATTTGGCTGACGCATCCCCAGTCCATCAGGCCGCAGCGCAGAACGCTGTCGGCGTCGCGCCAAAACCATGCGTTGTCGATGTTCGCGTTCCAATGGCACAACGCGACGTAGTCGGAGTCATCGGCCAACAGTCCCGCGACAGTTTGCTCGCAATGCGCGAACCGCGGCACGTCCGCATGCAGGCGCGCGACCAACTCCGGTGAACAAGCGGGCAGCAGCCCGGGCCGGATCTCGGCGAATTCCGCCAGTTGGTCCACCCGGCGCTCCAGCTTGTCCGGGGAGAGCGGCACCCGATCCCCCACCGTCGCGGCCGCCACGTCCAGCGGGAAGGGTGCGGTCAGCTCGGCCGGCAGCCGCCCGGATCGATGGGTGCCGGCGAGCCGGGCCAGCGCGGTGAGCAGCGCTCGGTAGTGCTCGAGGGGTTCGGGCATCTCGTAGTCGAGGCATTTGTGATACTGCGGTTCGATCCCGTTGCCGCCGAATCGGATCCGTTCGGTGACCAGGATTCCGGTGCCCGTCTGGCGGTGATAGTCGGCGAACAGCACCCGGGGTACGGCGATCGGGAATTCCGGTGCACAGGACAGCGCGGCGAATCGCACTTCGGGTTCCATTTGGGTTTTGCCGCGATCGCGCGCCGGGTCGTCGAAGTCGCGCGAGAACTTGACGAATAGGGCGGCGGGCAGTTTCGGGGCGGGTGTGGCGTATTCGACGGAGAGCATCGCCTTGCGTCCCGTGCTGCCGCCGGCCACCTCGGCAAACTCAGTAACGCGCGCGATGCCGTTGTCCCGCGACGCGCCCGAGGCGAGAAACGCCTCGGTGAGGAACGGCGCCGCAACACTTTCCAGCGCCGCGGGGTCGGCCGGGAACGCCAACCCGTACTGGTCGCCCACGGCCCAATGTGAAGTCAATTGCTTACCAGGTTTGTTCGGCCGCTCGCACCAGCATGTGGTTGACGGCCACCCGGCGGTCCCGGGTCACCATGAACAGCACCGCGTCGGCGATGTCTTCGGGGCGCAACTTGACCATGTCGGCGGTCTGGCGCTCGAACGCCTCCCGCGACGATTCGGCGAGATGGTCGAAGATTTCGGTATCGACCGTTCCCGGGCCCACCACGCCGACTCGGACCCGCTGCCCGAGCACCTCCTGCCGAATGCCCTCGCTGAAGGCGTTCACCCCGAACTTGGTCAGCGAGTAGACGGCGGTGTTCGGCCGGGCCACCCACCCGGCGGTCGAACTGATGGTGACCAGATCGGCGACACCGCGCGGCGAGTCGGCGGCGGCATCGATCAGGTGCGGGAGCGCCGCGCGCGTGACGTACAGGACCCCTTGCACGTTGACCGTCACCATGGCGTCCCAATCCCGCAGCGACGCCTCGGCCGCCGGTCCGGATTGCATCAGCCCGGCGTTGTTCACCACGGTGTCGAGCCGGCCGAACTGCGCGACGGCGCGCTGCACGGCCGCCGACACCTGTTCGGCGTCGGTGACGTCGGCTGCCACGGCCAGCGCTGTGCCACCGGCGGATTCGATATCGGCTTGCAACTCGGCGAGCCGGTCCGCGCGTCGCGCGAGCAGGGCCACCGCCGCGCCTTCGGCGGCGAGCGCTTTGGCCGTCGCGGCCCCGATACCGCTACTCGCGCCGGTGACCAGGGCCGCGGTGTGTGCAAGTGTCCCCGTCATGCGCCCAGTATCTCGTGTAGCACGTACTCGGTGTGCTCGCCCAAGTCCGGCGCGCCGCGGGCGATGCGCGCCTGGCCGCGCGCCATCCGCCAGGATGGCCCGACGATCGGGCGCTGGCCCTCTCGATGGTCGCTGACGAACCTAAACAGCTCGCGGTCCCACAGTCGTTGATCACCGATCACGTCGAGAGAGGTGGCGCTCTTGGCGGCCGGGACACCCGCCGCGCGCAGGCGGTCCGCCAGTTGCTCGGCTTGATGGCACCGGGTGAGTTGCGCGAGGCAGGCGTCGAGCGCCTCGGCATCGCGCCGTCGCCCCTCCATGTTGGCGTAGCGGCGTTCTCGGGCCAGCGATCCCGCGCCGAGCACGTCGCACAACCCGCGCCACTGCGCGTCGTCGGCGACGGCCATCGTGATCCAGCCACCGTCCGCGCACGGATAGCAGCCATGCGGGCACAGGTCCGGATGGTCATTGCCGTTGGGCCCGAAGGCTTGTCCGGTCAGGGCCTGCTCGAGCAGGCAGTCGCCGATCATCGATGACAGGGTTTCCACTGCCGACAAGTCGACGAACTGCCCGGCGCCGGTGAGTTCGCGATGCAGCAATGCGACCACCGCGGCGTACGCGGCCGCCGCGCCGACGGTCGAATCGCCGTAGCGCATGCTCGTCCCGAGGGGCGGTCCGCCGCGATAGCCGACCAGCGGGGCGAGCCCGGCCAGGGCGGCGAAGCATGGCGCGTAACCGGTTTGGTGGCCCAGCGGCCCGTCGTTGCCCCACATCTTGATCGACACGGAGATGGTGTCCGCCTTGATCTCGGTCAGCTGCGGATGGCCCAGGCCTTGGCGTTCCATCGCGCCCGGGCGCAGGTTGTTGATCACGATGTCGCTGCGGGCGATCAACTCACGCAGCTGCGCCATCCCTTCGGTGGACTTGATATCGAGGTCCACACTGAGGATTTCGGGGTTGATGCTGAGGAAGTACGGCGCGTGGTTGATGTCGGTGCCGCCGTAAGCGCGCATCTCCTCGGGGCTGCCCGCGGTTTCGACCTTGATGACCTCGGCGCCCAGCATCGCCAGCAGCTTGCCCGCGTAGGGCCCGGCCCATACCTTGGTGAGCTCGACGACCCGAACCCCTTGCAGCGGCCCACCGCGCGGATCCTTGGGCGGCTTGAGTTGCGCCGACTTGACCCGCGGCCGCAGGCGCGGGGTATCGATGCGGTCCAGAACCTGCCCGGTGTGCTCGCCGAGGGCCGGTGCGGCGGAGGTGATTCGAGCCGGCGACGCGCTGAACGCGTATGGCACCGTCGGATAAGCCGTGTCGCCCAACAGGGGGTGCCGCACCCGCTGGAAGAAGCCCCGGTGCCGGTACTGCGGCGAATCATGCAGGTCCGCGGCGCCGTTCACCGGCACC
>NZ_LZSZ01000028.1:0-12415 GCF_001665645.1 Mycobacterium sp. 852002-30065_SCH5024008
TGACGGAAAGCTTTTGGGCAAGGTTCTCCAACTTGAGAGGCGAAGACATGGGTTCGTCGGATGCAAAGACCGCGGCCGCGCAAATCGGCGTCACCGGCCTGGCGGTGATGGGCTCGAACATCGCTCGCAATTTCGCCCGGCACGGCTACACGGTGGCGCTGCACAACCGGTCGGTCGCCAAGACCGACGCGCTGCTCAAAGAGCACGGTGACGAGGGCAAGTTCGTGCGGTCAGAGACCATCGCGGAATTTCTGGACGCCTTGGAGAAGCCGCGGCGGGTGCTCATCATGGTCAAGGCCGGTGACCCCACCGACGCCGTCATCAACGAGCTCGCCGATGCTATGGAAGAAGGCGACATCATCATCGACGGCGGCAACGCCCTCTACACCGACACAATTCGCCGCGAGAAGGCGATGCGCGACAGGGGCCTGCACTTCGTCGGCGCCGGAATCTCCGGCGGGGAGGAAGGCGCGCTCAACGGCCCGTCGATCATGCCGGGCGGCCCCGCCGAGTCGTACAAGTCGCTGGGCCCGCTGCTCGAGGAGATCTCCGCGCACGTCGACGGCGTCCCGTGCTGCACCCACATCGGCCCGGACGGCGCCGGTCACTTCGTCAAGATGGTGCACAACGGCATCGAGTACTCCGACATGCAGCTGATCGGCGAGGCCTACCAGCTGCTGCGCGATGCCCTCGGCAAGACCGCCGAGCAGATCGCCGACGTGTTCGACGAGTGGAACAACGGCGACCTGGACAGCTTCCTGGTCGAAATCACCGCGCAGGTGCTGCGGCAGAAGGACGCCAAGACGGGCAAGCCACTCGTCGACGTCATCCTCGACGAGGCCGAGCAGAAGGGCACCGGCCGCTGGACGGTGAAGTCGGCTTTGGACCTCGGCGTGCCGGTGACCGGCATCGCCGAAGCGGTGTTCGCCCGCGCGCTGTCGGGTTCGGTGACGCAGCGCAAGGCCACCACCGGGCTGGCCTCGGGCGAGCTGGGAACCAAGCCGGGCGACACGCAGCAGTTCGTCGAGGACGTCCGTCAGGCCCTGTACGCGTCCAAGATCATCGCTTATGCGCAGGGCTTCAACCAGATTCAGGCCGGCAGCGCCGAATACGACTGGGGCGTCACGCCAGGCGACCTGGCCACCATCTGGCGCGGCGGCTGCATCATCCGGGCGAAGTTCCTCAACCGCATCAAAGACGCATTCGACGAAGATCCCGACCTGCCGACGCTGATCGTCGCGCCCTACTTCCGCAGCGCGATCGAGGCCGCGATCGACGGCTGGCGTCGCGTCGTGGTGACCGCCACGCAGCTGGGCATCCCGATCCCGGGCTTCTCCTCCGCGCTGTCCTACTACGACGCCCTGCGCACCGAGCGGCTGCCCGCGGCGCTGACCCAGGGCTTGCGGGACTTCTTCGGCGCGCACACCTACGGCCGGATCGACGACGACCCGGACAAGCGGTTCCACACGCTGTGGAGCGGGGACCGCAGCGAAGTGCCCGCCTAGCGGGGTACTACTGGAGGACACGAGGGGGCAGGGCGACGACGATGAGATTCCTGGACGGGCATGGGCCCGGCTACGACCTGACCTACAACGACGTCTTCGTCATGCCGGGCCGGTCGGAGGTCGAGTCGCGCTTCGACGTCGACCTGTCCACCAACGACGGGTCGGGCACCACCATCCCCGTCGTGGTGGCCAACATGACCGCGGTGGCCGGGCGCAGGATGGCCGAGACGGTCGCGCGCCGCGGCGGCCTGGTCATCCTGCCGCAGGATCTCCCGATCACCGCCGTGCAGCAGACGTTGGATTTCGTCAAGAGCCGTGACCTCGTTCTCGACACCCCGGTGGTCCTGGCGCCCGACGATTCGGTGTCGGATGCGACCGCGCTGATCCACAAGCGTGCGCACGGGGTTGCCGTCGTCGCGTTCGAGGGCCGCCCGATGGGGCTGGTGAGCGAATCGTGCTGCCTCGGCGTCGACCGGTTCGCCAGGGTGCGTGACGTCGCGATCACCGACTTCGTCACCGCCCCGGTCGGCACCGAGCCGCGCAAGATCTTCGACCTGCTCGAGCACGCCCCGATCGGGGTTGCCGTGATGACGAACGCGGACGGCACGCTGGCCGGCGTGCTGACCCGCACCGGGGCCGTCCGGACCGGCCTGTACGCCCCGGCGGTCGACGCGCGCGGGCGGCTGCGGATCGGCGCGGCCGTCGGCATCAACGGCGATGTGGGGGCCAGGGCGCGCTCCCTGGCCGAGGCGGGCGTCGACGTGCTCGTCATCGATACCGCACACGGGCATCAGGCGAAGACGCTCGACGCGATCCGCACGGTCTCCTCGCTCGACCTGGGCGTCCCGCTGGTGGCGGGCAACGTCGTCTCGGCGGAAGGCACCCGTGACCTGCTTGGTGCCGGGGCCGACATCGTCAAGGTCGGCGTCGGGCCGGGGGCGATGTGTACCACCCGGATGATGACCGCCGTGGGCCGCCCGCAATTCTCGGCTGTGGTCGAATGCTCCTCGGCGGCAAGACAATTGGGAGGGCATGTCTGGGCCGACGGCGGCGTTCGGCATCCGCGGGACGTGGCGCTGGCGCTGGTGGCCGGGGCGTCCAACGTGATGATCGGATCGTGGTTCGCCGGCACCTACGAATCGCCCGGGGACCTGATGCGCGACCGCGAGGACCAGCCCTACAAGGAGAGCTACGGGATGGCGTCCAAGCGGGCGGTGGTCGCCCGCAGCGTCGCCGATACCGCATTCGAGCGCGCGCGCAAAGCGCTGTTCGAGGAAGGCATTTCGACGTCGCGGATGGAACTGGACCCCGACCGCGGCGGTGTCGAGGACTTGATCGACCACATCACCTCGGGTGTGCGCAGCACGTGCACGTACGTCGGCGCCGCCAACCTGACGGAGCTGCATGAGCGCGCCGTCGTCGGGGTGCAGTCGACCGCGGGCTTCGCGGAAGGCCATCCGCTGCCGTTGGGTTGGTGACCCGTTCCGCCGGAATGGCGAGGGCTATGCGTCGGTGCTCGGGCGCTGCAGCGCGTAAAGCGACATCCGCCGGTTTCTGGCGTCGTGCTCCCCGAGGAAGGTGCATCCGGCGTTCTCGCACAGCCGGCGCGCCGCGGTGTTGCGGTGATCGGGGTCGAACATGATGCGCCGGCAGCGGGGCTCCATGGAAAAGGCGCTGGCCACGATGCGCGGCAACAGCATCGGGCCCAGCCCCCGGTTCACCAGGTCCGGGTCGGCGATGGCGGCGTGCAGCCCCAGGTCATAGGCCTCGGCCTCGTAGTAATGTGAGATCAAGTCCTTTGCGCCCCAATATAACTCGAGATAGGCGCAATCCTTTCCGCGGATGCTTCCGAGCAGCGGTAGCGAATACGTTCCGTCGAGCTGTGCGACGAGATGTCGCTCCCACCGCGGCGTCGGCCAGTCGTATTCCCAGGCGGCCGCCAGGTGCGGGCGGTTCATCCACTCCGACACCGTGCCGGCATCCCCGCGTCGAGCGACCCGCAGCGCGAACGGCGGCTCCAGGGCCGGGACCGGCGGCGGGCCTATGCGAGCGATCTCGTCGGCGATGTCGAAGCGCTCGCGCGGAAGTACTTGCGCGGATTGGGTTTCGGGAGGGGCTTCGGACGCCATAGTGCGCACAGCCTACCGAGTAAGGTTAGGCAACCCATAGTCAGGTCCCGTGGTGGCGAAGTGCGCCGACGAAAACGGTGGTTGACCGGACGTGGGACGGACCGGGCTACCATAAGTCAGCAAAGACGGAGGCGACCGCGTCCGCACCGGATTCAGGCAGCGAAGGGATCGACGTGCCGCAGGCACCCGTGCAGGCCATGGGATTTCGGGTGCGGCAGCCGTCGGACGAGCCGCCCGATGCGGAGCCTTCCCCGTCGAGTCCCACTAGGCAATCGGCCAACGGGCGGCGTGACCCATGAACGTCACCGTCGCCGTCCTCAGCGTCGTGGCCATTGCGGTGCTCATCTTCGGCAACGCGATCTTCGTCGCCGCCGAGTTCTCGCTCACCACGCTGGACCGCAGCGCCGTGGAGGCCAACGCCCGCGGCGGCGGACGCCGCGACCGGGCGATCCGGCGCGCCCACCACAAGTTGTCGTTCCAGCTATCCGGCGCTCAATTGGGCATCTCTGCCACCACATTGGCGGCCGGCTATCTGACCGATCCCATGCTGGCCGACCTGCCGCACCCGTGGTTTGACGCGATCGGGATATCCGACCGGGTGGCCGACGCGATTATGGCGTTCCTGGTGTTGGTCATCGTCACCTCGGTATCGATGGTGTTCGGCGAACTGGTCCCGAAATACCTGGCCGTCGCCCGACCGCTGTCCACGGCGCGGGCCGTGGTGGGCGTCCAGCTGCTGTTCTCACTGTTTTTCACCCCGGCGATCCGGCTCACGAACGGCGCGGCGAACTGGATCGTGCGCCAGTTGGGTATCGAGCCGGCCGAAGAGCTGCGGTCGGCGCGGTCGCCGCAGGAGCTGCTGTCGCTGGTGCGTTCTTCGGCACGCAGCGGCTCCCTGGATGCGGCCACCGCGTCGCTGGTGCGGCGCTCCCTGCAATTCGGCACCCTGACCGCCGAGGAATTGATGACTCCCAGGTCGAAGATCGTGGCGCTGCAGACCGACGACACGGTCGCCGACCTGGTGGCCGCGGCGGCGGAGTCGGGATACTCGCGCTTCCCGATCGTCGACGGCGACCTCGACGAAACCGTCGGCATCGTGCACGTCAAACAGGTGCTGGCCATCCCGGCGGCCGAGCGGGCGGGCACGCCCCTGATCACGGTGGCACAGCCCGTTCCCGTGGTGCCGTCGACGCTGGACGGCGACGCCGTCATGGGCGAGATCCGCGCCAACAGCCTGCAGACCGCGATGGTCGTCGACGAATACGGCGGCACGGCGGGCATGGTGACGGTCGAGGACCTGATCGAAGAGATCGTCGGCGACGTCCGCGACGAGCACGACGACGCCACCCCGGACGTGGTGGCGGCCGGGACCGGTTGGCGCGTCTCGGGCCTGCTGCGCATCGATGAGGTGGCCACCGCGACCGGCTTCCGCGCGCCCGAGGGACCCTACGAGACCATCGGCGGACTGGCGTTGCGTGAATTCGGCCACATCCCGGTGGCCGGTGAAACGGTCAAGTTGCCGGCCCTGGACGCCGACGGGTTGCTGGACACATCGCTGCGCTGGCAAGCGACCGTCATCCGGATGGAGGGGCGCCGGATCGACCTGCTCGAGTTGATCGAGCTGCGTGGCGACAGCCCGGCGGCAGGGGGCTCCCGATGAACAACACCCTGGGCGTGTTCCTGGCGATGCTGCTGATCGGCGTCAACGCCTTCTTCGTCGGGGCGGAATTCTCGTTGATCTCGGCGCGGCGCGACCGCCTCGAAGCGCTGGCCGAACAGGGCAAGGCCCGGGCGGTCACGGTGATGCGCGCCGGAGAGCAGCTGCCGGCCATGCTGGCCGGGGCGCAGCTCGGAGTCACGGCCGCCTCGCTGCTGCTCGGGCGGATCGGCGAGTCGGCGGTCGCCGACCTGCTGCGGACGGCGCTGGGCCTGACCACCATTCACCCAACGCTGCTGCACACGCTGTCGTTCGCGATCGCGCTGGCGATCGTGGTGACGCTGCATGTGCTGCTGGGCGAGATGGTGCCCAAGAACATCGCGCTGGCCGGTCCCGAGCGCACGGCGATGCTGCTTGTGCCGCCCTACCTGGCCTATGTGCGAGCCGCGCGGCCGTTCATCGTGTTCTACAACAAGTGCGCCAGCGTGGTGGTGCGCGCACTGGGCGTGGAACCCAAGGAAGAGCTCGAAATCACCGTCTCCCCCATCGAATTGAGCGAGATGATCGCCGAATCGCGATCCGAAGGGCTGCTGGACCGCGAGGAGCACACCAGGCTGACCCGGGCGCTGCAAATCGGCACCCGCGTCGTTGGGGACGTGGCGGTCCCGCTGGCCGATGTCCACGCGGTGCGGGTGGCCGCGGCGGGCACCGGCCCGACGGTCGGCGCCGTCGAAGAGGCCCTGGCCCAGACCGGCTACTCGCGGTTCCCGGTGGCCAACGTCAACGGCGAATTCATCGGCTACCTGCACATCAAGGACATGCTCACGCTCGGTGACGACCCACGGACGGTGATTGACCTGGCGATGGTGCGGCCGCTGCCGCGGCTGCCCAAGTCGCTGCCGCTGGCTGACGCTTTGTCGCGGATGCGCCGCAGCAACAGCCATCTCGCGCTGGTGACCGGCGCGGGCGGCGACGTGGTCGCGATGGTGGCCATGGAAGACCTGGTTGAAGACCTCGTCGGCACGATGCGCGACGTATAGGGGTACTGGTCGCGGAGTGGGGCCGTAGCGAGCCCGTATGATTTTCAACGGCTACCAGTCAAGAAAGTGCTGGCGGGCGCAGGATGCCAGGCGCACAGATGCGTTGCTGGAATTCGACCCCCGGGCTCGCCGCAGCGGCATGGTTAGAGCTGTCAGCGCGGCCTGACCTGGTGTGGCAGGTTTGGGCGGATACGCTCACCAGGCTGCTGCTCGGTACGCTGAAGACATTGCCACTCCGAGCCAATGGCGGCTTGGTGAGGGTTCATTATGGAGGAGAAACATGACTGATCGCGTGTCGGCGGGGAACCTGCGCGTCGCCCGAGTGCTCTACGACTTCGTGAACAACGAGGCCCTGCCCGGCACCGACATCGACCCGGACAGCTTCTGGGCCGGGGTCGACAAAGTCGTCACCGACCTCACGCCGAAGAACCGGGATCTGTTGAACCGCCGCGATGAGCTGCAGGCGCAGATCGACAAGTGGCACCGCCAACGCGTGATCGAGCGGTTCGACGTCGAGGCGTACCGCCAGTTCATTACCGAAATCGGTTACCTGCTGCCCGAACCCGAGGATTTCACGATCACGACGTCCGGCGTCGACGACGAGATCACCACGACCGCGGGACCGCAGCTGGTGGTGCCGGTGCTCAACGCCCGGTTCGCGCTCAACGCCGCGAACGCGCGCTGGGGCTCGCTCTACGACGCCCTGTACGGCACCGACGTCATCCCCGAGAGCGACGGTGCCGAAAAGGCCACCAGCTACAACAAGATTCGCGGCGACAAGGTCATCGCCTATGCGCGCAACTTCCTCGACCAGGCGGTGCCGCTGGAATCCGGGTCCTGGGCCGACGCGACGGGACTGTCCGTCGAGGACGGCCAGCTGAAGGTCGCGACCGCCGACGGATCCGTCGGCCTGGCCAGCCCGGAGAAGTTCGCCGGCTACACCGGCGAGCTCGGCTCCCCCAACTGGTCGGTGCTCCTGGTGAACCACGGCCTGCACATCGAAATCCTCGTGGACCCCGAGTCGCCGATCGGCAAGACCGACCGCGCCGGCATCAAGGACGTGGTCCTGGAATCGGCCGTCACCACGATCATGGACTTCGAGGACTCGGTGGCCGCCGTCGATGCCGACGACAAGGTGCTCGGTTACCGCAACTGGCTGGGGCTGAACAAGGGCGACCTGTCCGAGGAGGTCGCCAAGGGCGGCAAGACCTTCACCCGTGTGCTGAACCAGGACCGCACCTACACCACGCCCGACGGCGAGGGCGAGCTGACGCTGCCGGGCCGCAGCCTGTTGTTCGTCCGCAACGTCGGCCACCTGATGACCAACGACGCCATCGTCGACGCCGACGGCAACGAGGTGTTCGAGGGCATCATGGACGCGCTGTTCACCGGCCTGACCGCGATCCACGGGCTCAAGACCGGTGACGCGAACGGCCCGCTGGCCAACAGCCGCACCGGGTCCATCTACATCGTCAAGCCCAAGATGCACGGACCCGACGAGGTCGCGTTCACCTGCGAGCTGTTCAGCCGCGTCGAGGACGTCCTGGGCCTGCCGCAGGCCACCCTCAAGGTCGGCATCATGGACGAGGAGCGGCGCACCACCGTCAACCTCAAGGCGTGCATCAAGGCCGCGGCCGACCGGGTGGTGTTCATCAACACCGGCTTCCTGGACCGCACCGGCGACGAGATCCACACGTCGATGGAGGCCGGTCCGATGATCCGCAAGGGTGCGATGAAGAACACCACGTGGATCAAGGCCTACGAGGACGCCAACGTCGACATCGGCCTGGCCGCCGGCTTCAAGGGCAAGGCGCAGATCGGCAAGGGCATGTGGGCGATGACCGAGCTGATGGCCGACATGGTCGAGCAGAAGATCGGCCAACCCAAGGCGGGCGCGACCACCGCGTGGGTGCCCTCGCCGACGGCCGCCACCCTGCACGCGATGCACTACCACTACGTCGATGTGGGTGCCGTGCAGGAGGAGCTGGCGGGCCACAAGCGCACCAAAATCGACGAGTTGTTGACCATCCCGCTGGCCAAAGAACTGGCCTGGGCCCCCGAGGAGATCCGCGAGGAGGTCGACAACAACTGCCAGTCCATCCTCGGCTACGTGGTGCGCTGGGTCGCCCAGGGTGTCGGCTGCTCGAAGGTGCCCGACATTCACGACGTGGCACTCATGGAAGACCGTGCCACGCTGCGGATTTCGAGCCAGCTGCTGGCCAACTGGCTGCGTCACGGGGTGATCACCGAGGAGGACGTGCGGGCCAGCCTGGAGCGGATGGCGCCGCTGGTGGACGCGCAGAACGCCAAGGACGCGGCGTACCTGCCGATGGCGCCCAACTTCGATGAGAGCATTGCGTTCCTGGCAGCCCAGGACCTGATCCTGACCGGGACGCAGCAGCCCAACGGCTACACCGAGCCGATCCTGCATCGCCGCCGGCGCGAAGTTAAGGCCCGCGCGGCGCAATCAAATTGAGCTCGTGCCTTAATCGGGCTCGCGGAGCATCGGTGCCGCTGACGACTAAGATCAGCGGCGGGTTCACAACAAGTCGGATGGATCGACGGAAAGGCGACGGACACCGCTATGGGTAGGCACAGTTTGCCCGACCCTGGGGACTCCGTCGACGAGCCATACGAAAGCGGCGACACCGACGACCGTCACCGGGACGCCGATAGCGAGGACTACGCCGACGAGGGTGACTATCCGGTCGAGGACGACTTCGACCCCGAGGAAGACCCCTACGCCGCCGAGGAAGCGTTCGAGGCCGGCACCGCCGACGACTACCCGGAGTTCCCGCCGCGGCAGCCCGGGCCGCCGAGCGCGGAGCCACCGGCCTCGTCGCCGTCGCTGTTCGGCCGCGGCCACCGCGGCCTCGGCGATTGGCGGGGCGGCCATCGCAGCGAGGGCGGCCGCCGCGGAGTCAGCATCGGCGTCATCGTGGCCCTCGTCGCCGTCGTCGTGGTGGTGGGCAGCGTGATCCTGTGGAGCTTCTTCGGTGACGCGTTATCCAACCGCTCGCACAAGGCCGCCGGGCGCTGCGTGGGCGGTAAGGAGACGGTCGCCGTCGTCGCCGACCCGTCGATCGCCAACTTGGTGCAGCAGTTCGCAGAGACCTACAACTCCTCGGCCGGCCCCATCGGCGACCACTGCGTGGAGGTCAGCGTCAAACCGGCCGGCTCCGACGCGGTGCTGAACGGCTTCATCGGCAAGTGGCCCGCCGAGCTGGGCGGGCAGCCGGCGTTATGGATTCCGGGCAGCTCGGTCTCCGCCGCGCGGCTGGCCGGGGCCACGGCGCAGAAGACGATCACCGACAGCCGCTCGCTGGTGACGTCGCCCGTGGTGCTCGCCGTCCGGCCGGAACTGCAGCAAGCCCTGGCCAGCCAGAACTGGGGGGCGCTGCCCGGGCTGCAGACCAACCCGAACGGCTTGGCCGGCGTGAACCTGCCGGCCTGGGGGTTGCTGCGGCTGGCCCTGCCGATGAATGGCAACGGCGACGCGGCGTTCTTGGCCGGAGAAGCGGTGGCGGCCGCGTCGACACCTCCCGGCGCGCCGGCGACCCAGGGCATCGGAGCGGTGCGCGCCTTGCTGAGCGCGCAACCCAAACTGGCGGACAACTCGCTGACGGAGGCAATGAACGCGCTGCTCAAGCCCGGTGACGCGGCGACCGCGCCGGTGCATGCGGTGATCACCACCGAGCAGCAGCTGTTCCAGCGTGGCCAATCGTTGCCAAACGCGAAGGGCACGTTGGCTTCCTGGCTACCGTCCGGGCCGGTGCCGGTCGCCGACTACCCCACAGTTCTGCTCAGCGGCTCGTGGCTGACGCGGGACCAGACCTCGGCGGCCAGCGAGTTCGCCCGCTTCATGCACAAGCCCGACCAACTCGCCAAGCTGGCCAAGGCCGGCTTCCGGGTCAACGGAGTCAACCCGCCGAGCAGCCCGGTCACCACGTTCCCGGCGCTGCCGGCGACGGTGTCGGTGGGTGACGACGCGATGCGAGCGACGCTGGCCGAGGCGATGGCCAGCCCGTCGAGCGGGCTGGCCGCGACGATCATGCTCGACCAGTCGATGCCCGGCCAGGAGGGCGGGAAGTCCCGCCTGGCGAACGTCATCGCCGCACTGCAGGACAAGATCAGGGCGCTGCCACCCACCTCAGTGGTGGGGCTGTGGACGTTCGACGGCCACGAGGGACGGTCGGAGGTGCCCGGCGGGCCGCTGGGCGACCCGGTGAACGGCCAGCCGCGTTCGGCGGCGCTGACCGCAGCGTTGGACAAGCAGTACTCGTCGCCCGGCGGCGCCGTGTCGTTCACCACGCTGCGCATGATCTACCAAGAGCTGCAGGCCAATTACCACCCGGGCCAGACCAACTCGATATTGGTCATTACGGCGGGTCCCCACACCGACCAGAGCCTGGACGGTCCCGGATTGCAGGATTTCATCCGCAAGAGCGCGGACCCGGCCAAGCCCATCGCGGTCAACGTCATCGACTTCGGCGGTGACCCGGATCGCGCGACGTGGGAAGCGGTCGCCCAGCTCAGCGGTGGTGGCTACCAGAACCTCGCCACATCGGCGTCCCCGGACCTCGCCGCGGCCATGAACGCCTTCTTGAGCTGACGCGCGGTCACTTTTGTTGGGGCCGAGTCCAATTCAGACTCGAGAGCTAATCGAACATCGGGTGGGTAACCGACGATCCACTGACGTCGAAGCCGACTACTTACTCCAATCGTGATGCTCCCGCTGAACATGGTCGACACACGCCGCGCGATCGGCCTCGTGGACCACCCGCCACTCCGCCGGAAGATCAGCAAAAGCCGGTCACAGACTGTGTTGCTCCTCGTCATTGACTAACACCGAAAACCTGCCATCGTCATCATCAAATGGGTCGACGCTCACCGATCCGCCATAAACCTGCCCACGTGACCCATTAACACCTCACCAACCTGGTGCCGGTGCTCAGCCTCGGCACTCGTCCTCGTGCGGTGGCCTACAGCGGCATGTCTGGTCTCGTCGCGTTTAGCTCGGGCAAACCGGACTCCACACGCGACCGAAATTTCGAAACATCATGGGGTGGATACACAGCCTAGTAAATGCTTGAGTTGTTCACCGTACTTGCTGAGCGATTCGGTGGTGAGCATCTCTTCATGTCTACAGCCGACCGGGTGTTCTGTAATCTCGCCAGTGACATAAGGTCGCCAGCTTTCTAGCGAGGATGAATTACACTCGCTCGCTTCCCGTACGGCGGAAAATATGGTTATATCGCCATCGAAAACATTGGGTTCATGAGTTCGAGATAATTCGGTGTTGGCATTAAGGTTCTGGAGAATCAACTCCAGAAGCTGCTTATATCGGGAAATATCGACAGCCGCGTGTTGGCGGACGCGTTCTTCTACCCACTCGTACGTAAGCAGCTCATCCTGTTCAGGTGCAGCAATATCGAAAAATCGCAAGACCTCTTCCAATACGGCCTTCTCGATTACATCTGGGTCAAGTGCGGCGTCGCCGCCGACGACGCTGGGATGGGCATCGAGAAGGATAAGGCTTGGGATATCGAATCCACGTCGCTGAAGCTCGATGGCGACTTCATGGGCGACCACACCGCCAAAAGAATAGCCAATAAGATTGTAGGGACCGCCAGGATAAAACTCTTGGAGTCTGTCGGCATAATTCCTCGCCATATCGCGAACTGACCGGGGTTCAGCTTCTTCGCTCTGCAGGCTTTGTTGAATTCCGATGATCGGACAGTCCAAGTAATTGCCAAGAGCCTGATACGGCCAACTCATCCCGGCCCCGGGATGAATGCAGAACAACGGAACACCGGTGCCGCGCTGCAGAGTCTGAATCGGAACTACTTCTAGCGCAGGCGTATTAGCTGCGTGGAACTGCTGACTCAAACTGGTTACGGTGGGGGCCTCGAAAATGGTACGTACGGGAAGGTTGGCATCCAGGCTGGTGTTGAGCGCGGCGATCAGGCGCATCGCCGACAACGAATCTCCCCCCAGTTCGAAGAAGGAGTCGTCGACCCCGACGCGTTCGAGTCCGAGGATTTGGGCGTAGATGTCGGCCAGGATTTCCTCGGTGGGAGTGGT